>WGAH01000352.1 GCA_015489145.1 Deltaproteobacteria bacterium | reverse complement strand
GACATGGGGACTCCCGGGGGGTGGGTCAGGTGCGGCTCCAGAGGCGCACGGAATCCGAGAACGTGCCGACCTGCTCGCGCACGGCCGAGAACTGGCTGGTGTTCTCGGCGAACTTGAAGTCGGTCACGGGAATGCCGGCGTCCTGCAACGCCGCGGTCAACGCCGGGCGGTCGAGGAGGGCCGGGTCGCAGAAGCTCGCCGCCATGAGCACCACGCCGTCGGCGCGGCGGCGGCGGGCGCGGGCGACGAGCTCCTGGGCGCGGTCCTGGTCGCGCTCGTAGACGGTGGCGGTGGTGCGGCTGCGGTCGAAGAAGGCGCGGGCGAGGTTGGCGAGGGGATCGCCCTCCTCGTCGATGTCGCGCTCGTACCACCGGCTGTAGAGGACGAAGTCGTCGTCGACCACGTACAGGCCGGCGCGGTCGAGGGTGCGGACCAGGCCCAGCGGCGGGCGCTCGCAAAAGGAGCCCTGCACGACGACCCGGATGTTGTCGCGGCGTCGGAGGTCGCGGGCGCGGGAGAGGCGCACGTAGTCGCGCACCATCTCGGCGTGCTCGTCCAGGGGCAGCACGTCGCCGGCCGCCAGGACGAGGTAGGTCGCGCCGGCCGGGAACTTCCACGGCTCCTCGGCCCGGGCGTCGTACAGCTCGCGCACGGCGCCCCGCCAGTCGTTGGCCAGGCGAATCGCCGCGCGCAGGGACTCGGGGTCGGTGGACGCGCCGGTGATCGCGGCCACCCGCTCCCAGACCTGCCGGAGCTGGCTGGCCCAGAAGCCCTCCCGCACGGCCCGGGGCGGCACGGGGGCGGTGTCGAGGCCGCCGCCGGGGGCGCCGCCGCCCTGGGGCACGTCGAGGAAGAAGGCCGGCTGGTCCTCCACCGCCAGCGTCCACACCCCGGAGAGGTTGCGGATCACGTCGCAGGTGGACGGGAAGACCATCAGGTCGACGAAGTCGAGGTTGCCCTCGAAGGCGAGCTCGAGGATCGAGCGGGGGATGCGGCAGATGTAGGACTGGAAGTAGGCGTCGCCGCGGATCACGTCCACCCGGTCGCCGGCGCCGGCGACGGCGAGGGGCAGCGCCCCGGCGGCGACGATCACCTCGACCGGCGCGAACACCGGCGCGTGGCCGACCACCGCGCGCCCCGGGGCGGCGGCCTTCCAGGCGCGCGCCGCCTCGTAGCGGGTGTCCATGTAGAGGTCCTCGGCCTTGGCGAGGAGGGCGTCGAGGGTGGTCATCAGGCGTGCCTCCAGGTGGGCTTGCGGCGGTCGAGGAAGGCCTGGAGGCCCTCGACCGGGTCGGCCCCCTTCATGAGCTTCTGCAGGTAGAGCTGCTCGGCCTGGTAGAGCGCCTGGTCGAAGACGTCGCCGGGATCGGCGGCGCGGGTGACCTGGCGGAGGGAGAAGCCGGAGCGATCGGCGAAGTGGCGGCGGTGGAAGTCCAGGGCCGCGTCGGCGGCGGGGCCCTCGACGGCGAGGTCGACGAGGCCGGCGGCGGCGAGGGTGGCCGCGTCCAGGCTCTCGCCGGTGAGCACCATGCGCCGCAGGATCGGCGCGCGCCAGGGCAGCAGGGCGACGGCCACCGGCGGCAGCACGCCGAGGACGATCTCGGGCTGGCCGAGCACCGCCTCGCGGTTGGCGACGAGGACGTGGGCGGCCAGCGCGAGCTCCATGCCGCCGCCGAGGCAGCGGCCGTCCACCGCCGCGATCACCGGGACCGGCGCGTGGACGACGGCGCGGATCGCCCGGCCGAAGGCGTGGAGCATCGCCTCGACCCGGTCGGGGAGGTGCTCGGCCACCGCGGCGCCGAAGGAGAAGTCGGGGCCGTCGTGGTCGATGAGGATGCCGCGAAGCTCGGCGGGCAGCTCCGCGTGGTCGTGGAGCAGGTCGCCGATGGCGTCGAGGGTCTCGATGTCGAGGATGTTGGCCCGGGGCGAGGCCAGCGTCACGCGCAGCAGCCCGCCCTGCTCGTCGTAGGAAGTCCGGATCACGCTCGCACCTCGGGTCGGGTCCGCGCCCGCACGCGGACGGTGCACCAGCCTACCAGAGGGAGGGGCGCCCCGGTCGGGGCGGGCGGACGGGGTTCAGTTCACCAGCACCGGCCGGCGCCGGAGCTCGCCGGCGTGGACCCGGTCGAGGAGGGCGTTGACCTCGTCCATCGGGAACCGCTCGACGAAGGGGGCGACCTTCACCGCGCCGGAGGCCATCGCGTCGAGGACCGCCGGGTACAGCTCGGGCGGGCAGCCCCAGGAGCCGACGGCCTTCGCCTCGAGGGCCATGAGGTTGCTCAGGCGCAGCTTCACCTTGGCGGGCGTGAAGCCGATCACGCCGAGGATGCCGGCGGGACCGAGCAAGGTGAAGGCTGCCTCCTGCCCGGCCGGAGTTCCGGAGCACTCCAGAATCCGCCAACCCCAGCGGTCCTTCCCCAGCCGGGCGGAGACAGCGGTTCGAAGATCGCGGGGACTCATGCCCCGCGCGGAGAGTACCGCGATTCCCGCGTGGCGAGAGAGGGAATCGAGCCGTTCCTGATCCACGTCCACCGCGAGCACCTCGGCGCCCCGGGCCCGGGCCGCCTGGGCGGCGAAGCCCCCGACCCCCCCGGCGCCGATCACCACCACCACGTCGCCCGCGCCGACCTCGCAGCGCTCCACCGCGGCCCAGGCGGTGCTGCCGGCGTCGGCGGCGGCGGCGTACTGCCAGGTCTCGAGCCCCCCGCCCTCCGGGATCGGCTGGAGGTAGCGGGAGGGGACGACGACGTGGCTGGCGAAGCCGCCGTCGATGTCGTTGCCGGGCATGACCTGGCGGGCGCAGGTACCCGGGTGGCCGGACCGGCAGGCCCGGCACTCACCGCACGGAAGCACGGCCGGAACCACGACTTCCCGGCCGGCCAGGGGACCGTCCAGGACCCGGCCGACGATCTCGTGGCCCAGCGCGATGGGGGGCGCCTTGCGGGTGCGGACGCCGTCGTGGAGGAAGCCGATGTCGGTGTGGCAGATGCCGCAGGCGATCACCTCCACGAGGGATTCCGCGGGGGTCTCGGCGGCGAAGCGCACCGCCTGCCGCTCCAGCGGCTTCCCCGGCTCGACCATGCGCCAGGCGAAGCCCTCCGCCACCCTCTCGCCGCTTCGTTCCGCCATCGCACCACCTCCTCGCCCGGGGGTCCACCCCGGTGTCGTCCGGTTGTTGTAGGGGACGCGGAGGTGCCCGGGTACTGATCCAGATCAGGTTGACCCGGGGGGCGGCGGAAGCGGGCCGGACCCGAAACCCCGGTTCAGCCCCGCGGGCCCCGGTCCGATCCCCGAGACGAAGCCGCGCCGCCGGGGGCCGCGACGCCTCCCGGGCGGCGGAGAGGAGCCGACCCGTGGAGCGCGTGATCCTCACCCACCTCGAACCCTCCACCCTCCTCGCGATCAGCGAGGCCATGCGCAACGAGGCCGGCCCCTGGGACCTCGTCGTGGCCGACGGCGGCCCCGACGGGGTGCGCGAGGCCCTCGCGGACGGGGGGGCCGACGCGGTGGTGGTGGGCCTGGAGCGCGACCCGGAATCGGGCCTGGAGACGCTGGGCTGGCTGCGCGACCGGCACCCCGAGGTGCTGCGGGTGGCGGTGGCGGGCATCGCCGACGTCGCCGCCTCGCTCCAGGCCGCCCGGGCCGCCCACGAGGTGCTGCCCTGGCCCGGAGACCCGCACCTCGTGGCCCGCGCCATCGCCCGCGGGACGGCGCTCCGCCGCGAGCTGGCGGACGGGGGCCTGCGCGAACGCCTCGCCGACATGCAGGAATTGCCCCGCCACCCGCGCATCTGGTTCGAGCTTTCCTCCCTCCTCGAGGACATGAACTGCTCGGCCAGCCAGGTCGCCCGCCTCATCGAGCAGGACGTGGGCATGACCGCCAAGACGCTCCAGCTCGTCAACTCCGGCTACTTCTCCTTCGGCCGCAAGGTGACGAGCATCCAGCGGGCGGTGACGGTGCTCGGGGGCTACACGATCCGCTCGCTGGTGCTCGGCGCCGAGATGCGCCAGGCCTTCGGCGGCCGGGGCATCCCCCTGGAGGTGCTCGAACGCATCGAGCGCCGCTCGCTCATGGTGGCGATGCTCGCGACGGAGCTCGCCGCCGCCGACGGGCCCACCGACGAGGTCTTCGCCGCCGGCCTGCTCCACGACGTCGGCAAGCTCGTGCTGTGGGGGGAGGACCGGGAGGCGATGGAGGCGGCCCGGGAGCGCGCGGCCACGGAGGGGCGGCCGGTGTCCGCGCTGGAGCGGGAGCTGCTCGGCGTGGACCATGCCCAGGTCGGCGCCTGGCTCCTCGGGGTGTGGGGGCTGCCCTCCGGCATCATGGAGGCGGCGGCGCGCCACCACGCGCCCGACCCGGAGGCCGGCTTCGACCTGCCCGCCGTGATCCACGTCGCCGCCGGCCTCGTCGCCGAGGCGGTGACCGCCCGGGCCGCCGAGGAGGCCGGCGCGGAGGCCGGGGAAGGCCCGGGCCGCGACCCCTGGCTGCTCGCCGAGCCGCCCGACCCGGCCTTCCTCGACGCGGTCGGCGTGGCCGACAGCCTGCCCGAGTGGCGGCGGCTGGCCCGCGCCCTCGTCGAGCGCGAGCAGTGGGAGGCCGAAGCGCCGGCCGACGGCCGTCCCGCTCGCAAGCGGGGGCGGCGCCGCCGGCGCAAGGCGGCCTGAGACCTACCGCACCGGCGCGAGGGTGGCGGTGAAGTGCCGCAGGAAGGGCGGCTCCTCGACGAGGCGGTAGCCGGGGATGCGCTCGGCCCGGGCCGCCACCCGCTCGGCCACCTCGATCACGTAGTCGATGTGGGCCTGCGTGTAGACGCGGCGGGGGACCGCGAGGCGCAGCAGCTCCAGCTTCGCCTCCGGGAACATGAGGGAGCCGATCTCGACGCCGCGCACGCCGCCCTCGAGGTACATCGCCGCCGCCAGCGCGTGGCCGGGGAAGCGATCCTTGGGGATGTGCGGCAGGAGGCGCCCGGCGTCGATGAACACGGCGTGGCCGCCCGGGGGCCGCACCACCGGCACGCCGAGCTCCTCGAGGTGCTCGGCGAAGTAGGCGATGCTGCGGGAGCGGTACTGGAGGTAGCCGTGGTCGAGGGACTCCTCGAGCCCCACCGCCATCGCCTCCAGGTCGCGGCCGGCCAGGCCGCCGTAGGTCGGAAATCCCTCGCCGAGGATCAGCTCGTTGCGGAACAGGGTGGCCCACTCGTCGAGGTTGGTGCAGAGCAGCCCGCCGATGTTGACGATGCCGTCCTTCTTGGCCGACATCGTGCAGCCGTCGGCCAGCGAGAACATGCGCCGGGCGATGTCGGTGAGGTCCCAGTGGTCGTAGCCCGGCTCGCGGGTGTGGATGAACCAGGCGTTCTCGGCGAAGCGGGCCGCGTCGAGGAAGAAGGGGATGCCGGCGGCCCGCGCCCGCTCGCTCACCGCCTCGATGTTGGCCATGCTCACCGGCTGCCCGCCGGCGGCGTTGTTGGTGAGGGTGAGCATGATCAGCGCGATGCGGTCGCGCTCCTCGGCGATCACCCGGTCCAGGGCATCGAGGTCCATGTCGCCCTTGAAGGGGTGCTCGGCCTCGGGAACCCGCGCCTCGGGGATCGGCAGGTCGCGGGCCTCGGCCCCGGCGACCTCGATGTTGGCGCGGGTGGTGTCGAAGTGGGTGTTGTTGAGGATCAGCGCGCCGGGCTTGAGCACGGTGCGGGCGAGGATGCGCTCGGCGGCGCGGCCCTGGTGGACGGGCAGGACGTGCCGGAAGCCGGTGAGGCGGTGGACCACCGCTTCGAGGCGCTGGAAGGAGCGGCTGCCGGCGTAGGACTCGTCGCCGAGGGTGAGCGCCGCCCACTGGTTCGCGCTCATCGCCCCGGTGCCCGAGTCGGTGAGCAGGTCGATGGTGACCTCGCTGGCGAGGAGGCGGAACAGGTTGTAGCCGGTGCGCTCGAGCGCCGCCTCGCGCTGCTCGCGGGTGAGGAGCGGGATGTCCTCCACCATCTTGATGCGGAACGGCTCGATGATCGTGCGGAACTCCCACTCCTGCATGACGCCTCCTTCCGCGGGGCCGGGAACCGGCGGCGCCCG
>WGAH01000351.1 GCA_015489145.1 Deltaproteobacteria bacterium | reverse complement strand
GGGTGGACGGGCTCGTCCCGGGACAGGTCGACCTCCTCGATCACCCGCCCGGCCAGCATGGCCAGCACGCGGTCGCACCACGCCCGGGCCTCGCTCATGTCGTGGGTGACGAGAATGCAGCCGGCGCCCTCCGGGAGGTTGCCGATGAGGGCCTCCAGCACGCTCGCCCGCCGGTCCGGGTCCAGCCCGCTGGTCGGCTCGTCCGCCACGACGAGGCGCGGCTCCAGGGCGAGCACCCGAGCCAGCGTCACCCGCCGCTGCTCGCCGCCGGACATCTCCCGGGGCAGGGCGCCGCGCCGCGAGGCCAGGCCCAGGCGCTCGAGCATCGCCTCGCCCCGGGCCAGGGCCTCGGCCCGGTCGAAGCCGCCGAGCACCCGCAGCGTCTCGACGACGTGCTCGAGGGCGGTCTGCTGCGGGTCGAGGGCCCCCATCGCGTCCTGGGGCACGTACTGGAAGCGCACCCGGTGCGGTCGGCGCTGGAACTCCGGCAGGCCGTCCCAGCGGATGCCGTCGAGCCAGATCTCGCCGGCGGTGGGCTCCTCCAGGCCGAGCACGATGCGGGAGACCGTGGTCTTGCCCGACCCGGACTGCCCCACCAGCGCCACCACCTCGCCGGGCTTCACCTCGAAGTCCACCCCGCGGACCGCCGGGACCTCCCGCGACGGGCTCCACGGCCAGGGCCCCGTCTGCACGAAGGTCTTGTGCAGGCCCACCACCCGGACGACGGGACCCGCGCTCACGGCGCCCTCCCCCGCCCCTCGGCGGCCGGTTCCGCGGGAACCCCGATGCGACGCACCTCCTCGTAGGCCGAGCTCGCGCCCTCGCGCCCGCGGAAGGCGAGGCGCACCACGTCGTCGGCGATGCGGCGCACCGTGTCCTCGTGGTGGCTGATCAGCAGCAGCCCGGCCCCGTGGTCGCGGCAGACCGTCACCAGCAGCTCGACGATGGCCCGCCGCAGCACCGGGTCGAGCCCCGTCTCGGGCTCGTCGGCGATGACGAGGCGCGGCTGCGGGGCGATGGCGATGGCCAGGGCCGCGCGCTGGCACATGCCGCCGGACAGCTCGCCGGGCAGGGCGGCCGAGGCGTCCGGCCCCAGGCCCACCTCGGCGAGCAGGGCGACGATCTCGGGCCCCGGGTCGGCGGGAGGGGCCTCGCGCCGGCGCATGGCCAGCTCGAGCTGCCGCCCGATCGTGCGCCCGGGGTTGAGGGCCGAGCTGGCGGCCTGGGGCGAGTAGGTGAAGTAGGCGCCCCGCAGCGGGCGGGTCTCCTCGAGCACCCGGCGCTGGGCGCGGGCCCCGCCCCCGTGCACGCCGGCGAACCAGTCGCGGTCGGGGTCGAGGGCCGGGTAGCGCAGGCTGCCCCGCACCAGCCCGGGCACCACGTCGAGCACCCCCATGCAGGCCCGGGCCGTCAGCGACTTGCCCACCCCGCTGGAGCCCACCAGGGCCGTGACCCGCCCGCCGTGCACCTGGAGGCTCACGCCGTCGACCAGCATGCGGTCGGGCGCGCGAATCGCCAGGTCGGTGAGTTCGAGGAGCGGCTTCACCGGGCCCTCGCGGCGTGGCTGACGGCCAGGCTCATGAGCGCCACCACGCTGACCAGGGCCAGCCCCAGGGCCAGGGCGTGGCCCGAGGGCTGGTCGGTGACCAGGGCGAGGTAGCCCATGTTGAGCAGGTCGGCCCAGCTGTGGAAGCTGTCGGAGTGGGTGAAGGAAGGGTACTGCTCCTTGAGCGCGAGGTAGGACAGGGCGATCTCGAGGAACACCGCCTGCATCAGCACCTCGGCGCCCTGCCGCACCACCACCGGCCGCAGGTTGTAGCCGACGATGTGCACGAGGTAGATGCGCCAGCGCGAGTACCCGTGGGCGCGGAGGGCCTCGACGAAGCGCGCGCCGCCGAGGCGGGCGATCACCGCCCCGGCCTCGTCCATGGCCCCCGGGGCGGCGAGCAGGGCCCAGGCGACGGCCAGGGGCATGAGCCCGCGGGATTCCTTGGGGACGACGAGGGCGACGACGAGGATCACGACCATGCGCGGCAGGGCGCCCACCACCTCGCCCAGGGCCTGCAGGGTGGCGGTCACCCGGACGGAGCCGGTGACGGACAGCAGCCCGCCCACGGTGCCGAGCACGGCGACGAGCACCCCGGCGACCAGCGCCGGAAACGCGACCACCCGGGTGCCCTGCATCGCGTAGGCCAGCAGGGGCCGCCCCTCGCCGTCGGCGCCGAAGGGCGGCACCTCCGAGGGCCCGGCGAAGGAGCGCGAGAACACCGTCGAGGACAGGTGGTCGGGGGCGTGCGCGCCCCAGTTCGCGAACAGCGCCAGGCAGGCCAGGGCGAACAGGGCGGGCAGCCAGCGGTCGCGGGCGATCCTCATGAGGCCGCCCCCGCCGCCGCGGGAAGCCGCGGGGAGCGCCGCACGTGCACCGCGGTGATCACCTCGATCAAGGCCTGCACCAGGAGCAGCACGGCCGAGATGCAGGCGAAGGCGGTGGCCGCCGCCACCACCACGCCGAAGTCCTGCAGCAGGGTGCCGAGCCAGAGCAGGTCGCCCAGGCCGGCGATGCCCATCACCACCTCGACCACCACCGCGCCGCTCAGGAGGTGCAGCAGGCGCGCCCGCATCTGCCCGGCGAGGGCCCCGGCCACGTTGGGCAGGGTGTTCGCCAGGGGGCGCTCGCCGCGAAGGATCGCGACGTGCACGTAGCGCTGCTTGTTCTCGGTGAGGAACAGGCCCCGGATGCCGGTGACCGCCCCGGAAAACGCCCCGTCGGCGAGGCCGAGGACCAGGGCCCCGAGGCCGAGGCGCACGAACATGACCCGGGAGTCGTCGAGGTTGGTGCCCACCCCGAGGTCGGCCGCCGCCCGGGCGATGAGGGCCAGCACCACCCCCGGCACGAGCCCGACGACGTAGAGCAGCCCGTCGAGCTTCTCGGAGAGCACCCCGGTCGCGCCCAGCAACCCGCCGAGGAGCACGAGCACCAGGCCGAGCAGGATGAGGGAAACGGTCCAGGGCACCGCGTCCCACAACAGCTCGGCCACCGGCACGCCCTGGATCACGCGCCAGGAAGCGCCGAACTCGCCGTGCAGCGCCTGCCCGATCCAGCTCGAGTAGAACAGCCAGGGGCCGCCGTCCAGCTTCCAGCGCGCCGCGAGGGCCGCGGTGCCGCCACAGGTCTCCGGGGGGCAGATGATGCTCGCCGGGTCACCCGGAAGCGCCCAGATGAGCAGGGTGATCACGGCCGGCACGGCGAACGGCAGCAGGAGCGCCGCCGCCGTGCGTACCAGGGGCCTGAGCCACCACCGCTTCATGCCGCCTCGGAGGGATGCTCGCGCACCGCCCGGTCACTCCACCTTCCAGGCGTCGATCTCGGTGAAGTAGAAGTACGGGCTGATGATGTTGCCGCGAACCTCGGTGCGCCAGGCGCTCTTGGTGTCGAGCTTCCACAGGAACAGGTAGGGCAGGTCCTGCGCGAGGATCTCGTGCAGCTTGTGGTAGGCGTCCTGCGCCGCCGTGTCGGTGC
This sequence comes from Deltaproteobacteria bacterium, assembly GCA_015489145.1. Taxonomy (GTDB): domain Bacteria; phylum Myxococcota_A; class UBA796; order UBA796; family UBA2385; genus S143-5. The sequence continues at coordinate 3,883 of WGAH01000351.1, read as the reverse complement.
GGGCCGCCTCGTACTCCTCGAGGACCTTGTCGACCTCGGGGTTGGAGTAGTTGAAGATGTTCTTGCGGCCTTCCTTGCCGGCGCGGGTGTGGAACAGGTCGTTGACGTCCTCGACGAGACCGAAGGACCACTTGCCGATCAGCAGGTCGTAGTCCTGGGCCTTGCCGGTGAGCACGTCCTTGTTCCAGTCGTCGACGCTGATCTTGAACTCCTGCCGGTCGAAGCCCCCGGCGCCGATCTGGTTCCCGATCTGGAACAGCAGGTCGGGGGCCTCGCCGTCGAGGGGGGCGAGCATGCCGATCTTGAGGCTGATCGGCTGGCCGTCGTGGTGCCAGCGGCCACCGACCTTCTCGAGCCCGGCCTCCCGCAGGAGCTTTTCGGCCTTCGCCCGGTCGGAGCGCTCGATGACCGGCACCGATCGGTTGTAGTAGGGGCTGGACTGGACGAAGGGGCCGGAGATGAACTCGCAGGGGCTGTTCTGCTCGCCGGGCTTGACGCCGATGGAGAGCTGCCGCAGCTCGGTGCGGTCGATGATCAGGTTGAGCGCCTGCCGCACGCGCCGGTCGGCGAGCTCGCCCTTGGAGGTGTTGACGGCGATGAACCACCAGGAGCGCAGGTCGTAGGACTTGAGCGCCACCTCGTCGTTGGCGCTGAGATCGGGCCGGAGCTGCGGGGGCACGGCGATGATGCCCTGCACGTCGTTGTTGATGAGCGACTTGACCTGCACCAGCGGATCGCCGCCCTCCCGGAGCTGGAGCTGCGCGATCTTCGGCCCGTGGTGCGCGTTGGCGAAGGCCTCGAAGATGACGCCGCGGCGACCGCGGCTGCCCTTGAAGGGCCCGGTGCCCACCGGCCGGGCGCTGAAGGGCAGGTCGGGCGAGATCGCGGTGCTGGAGAAGGCGCTCGCCGGCAGCACGGCGAAGCCGAGGCGTTCCCGCGGGTTGTGGAAGATCTTGACGAAGTGGACGACGGCGGTCTTGTTGCCCTGGGTGTCGCAGCCGGCGAGCACCTCGCGGTACTGTTGGGCGATCGGGCTGGCCGTCCCCCGGTCGAGCATGGCCTTGACGGTGAAGCACACGTCCTTGGACGTGAGCGGGCTGCCGTCGTGCCACTTGATGCCGTCCTTCAGCGTGATCTTGATCGACTTGCCGGCGTCGGCCAGCTCCCACCGCTCCACGATCCGGCTCTTGAGCTCGTTGGTGATCGCGTCGTGGTACCACATGCGGTCGAAGACCAGCTCCTGCGAGCGGTAGTCGACCATCGAGGCCGCAAACAACGGGTTGAGGGAGGTGGGCAGGCTCTCCTCGTAGTAGGCGAGGGTGGCACCGGTGCCCACCGTGGCGAGGAGGGCGGCGCCAGCGGCGAGGACGGCGTGTCTCAAGGCCATGGATCGAACTCCTGCGCGTTCGGGCGCCCGATCCCCCCACCCGGGGGTGTCCGGCGCCTCATGTCTCTCTCCGATCGAACGGCTTCAGCAAGGGCTTCTCAGTGAACCGGGGTGGCCGGGGCAGCATTCCGCGCCAGGCGCACGTGCATTGCATCCAGGGGGTAACGCGCGGACTCCACGGCCGGGAAGCGGAGGCGCGCGCCGTGGAGGATATCCTGTGCGCGCAGCGGGTTGCGGTTTCCCGTGTCCCAGGCCGCCACCGACAGGGCGAAGACCGGGTCGGCCGCGCTGCCGGTGGACCGCTCCAGGGCGTTGATGCGGAGCACGCCGGCGTCGCGGGCCGCGCCGGTCGCGTCGGCGACGACCATGCCCGCCCGGAGGAGCCCGAGCATGGCGAGATCGGCGAAGGGGCGGTGAAAGCCCTGCTCGCCACCGGACACCGCCACCATGTCGGCCTGGACCTGGTCGCGGAAGCGCACCGCCTGGTCGAGCACGGTCTCGACGGACAGGGCGCCGTCCTTCACCGCCGGGGCGAGGGCCGCGGCCAGCGGGCTGCGGTCCTTCCAGGCCTCGACGGCGCCGGTTCCGCCCTCGCCGGCCGCCAGCACGAAGGCGAGGTCGGCCGCCGTCGGGTAGAAGCCGGCGAACAACCAGCCGTCGTCGAGGGCATCGGGCACGGCCTCCGGCGCCGGCTCCCCCGGGAGCCGCCACGGCGCCAGGAGCGCGTCCACCGCGGCGCCCTCGCCCTCGGGCGCCGCCGCCCGCGCGGCTTCCTGGTGCCAGCGGGACAGCAGGTAGAGGAGGGTCGGGTCGGTCGCCTCGACCTCGCGCGCCTCCTCGGTGCGCTCAGCCCAGCGGTAGTCCGGCGGCGCCGGGAGGGCCGGGGCCGTGCCCGGCGCGGGCGCGGGCAGCACGTCGGCGAAGGGCCCGTCCGCCAGCGGATCGGGGACGGCGGGGCAGGCGTCCACCGCCTTCGCCCACCAGGCCTCGCGGGCGCCCAGCGTCTCGTCGGACGGCTTCGCGAGGCGTTCCCGGGCCGCGCGGGCCGTGTCGCAGTCGCCGGCGAGCACGCCGGAGACGACGAGCAGGTAGTCGACCTCGGCCGGATCGGCCTCCTGCCGGTCGGCGCCGTAGACCTGCAGGGTGGCCCGCGCCGCGAGCAGCGCCGCCTGCCGGTAGACGCCGGCCTCGTCGACGTGGACCCGGGCGAGGCCGCGCCCGTCGCCGCGGTCGGCGGCAAAGGCCGCGAGGGCCTCGTCGTGGGCCCGCCGGAACAGGGCGCTCCACCCGCCGTGCCCCTCGAAGGGGGCGCGGGCGGCGTCGTCGGCCAGGCGCACCTGCCAGGCCCCGCGCACCAGCGCGTCGTCGGCGACGGCTCGCGGGCGCTCCGGGGCCGGCTGGCTCTCGCGGGCGGGCTGCCCCCCGCCGCAGGCGGCGAGACCGAGGGTCGCGGCGAGGAGGATGGAGGCGGGCGCGCTCATCCCTCGCAGAACTCCTTGTTGCCGGCGGCGGAGACGCAGAGGGAGAGCGGGGCCTTGATGTCCTGGCCGGAGGCGCGGGCGTAGTCGAGCCACTCGCGGGCGTAGTCCTTCGCCATGCCGCGGTACTTCACCGCCTTGGCCTCGTTCTCGTCGGTGCGGTCTTCGACGTACTTCTTCTCGGCGTTCTGCCACAGCCGGTTGGCCGCCACCGCCCGCAGCTTGTAGAGGGCGTAGACCTTCTTCTTGTAGGTGTTGCCCGACCACTTCTGCTTGTTCTCCAGCGCGTAGTCCGCCCAGCGGATCACGCCGTGGGCGCGCCCGACGCCGCCCCGGGAGAGGTGGATCGCGTAGGTGAGGCAGAGGTCGGGATCGGAGCGGTCGATGTCCTCGAGGTGCCGCTTCATCAGCCGCTCCCAGTCGGCCTTGTCCCCGCGGGCCTGGGCATCCATGATCAGCACGCGGCTGATCTTGTTCTTCATCGTCTGCTGCGAGGCCGCGGCGAGCCGCCCCTCCAGGCACTTGCGCCGGCCCACGCCGAGCTGGCCCATCATCGCCGGCGCCTCGAGGGCCACCAGGTCGTCGCAGGTGGCCGGCTCGGCCGGCTGGGCCTTGGTGGGCGTGTGGGAGGCGGCCGGCCCCGCGTCCGCCACCGCGCGGGCCTCGGAGGTCCCGCCCTGCGCGCCGCGGTCGGCCGGGGTGTCCGCGGGGGCGGGTGCCGGCTCGGCCGGGCGCACGCCGCCGGTGGGCGCCCCCGGGCGCACGCCGCCGGTGGGCGCCCCCGGCCGCACGCCGCCGCCCGTGGACGCCGGAGGAGCCGCGTCCCCGGCGCTCGCCGCCGCGGCGGGGGCGTCCTGCACCGTCACCCGGGCCGTGCCCGTGACTTCATCCTCGCCCGCCTCGGCACCGCCGCGAGGCCCCGCCGGGGCCGGACCGGCGTCGGCCGCCGGCTCGATGCGGGCGGGTCCGCCCAGGTCCCCAACCGCGGGCGCCGCCGCCGGCGCGCCGCCGGAAGACC
>WGAH01000350.1 GCA_015489145.1 Deltaproteobacteria bacterium | reverse complement strand
GGAGGTCGACGCGGAGGGTGGTGGGGTCGACCACGCTCACCAGCCCGCCGGGGAGGGCGGCGGCGGCGGCGGGGCTGAACAGCTCGCCCTCCTCGACCGCCACGAAGCTGACGAGGCCGTCGAAGGGCGCGGTCAGGGTGCCGCTTTGGACCTGCCGGCGGGCGAGGGCGAGGGCGGCCTCGGCCTGGGCGAGCTGCTGCTCGGCCATCTCGGCGCCGGTGCGGGCCTGCTCGAAGCGCTGGTCGGCCAGGGAGCCGCGCTCGTGCAGGGTCTTCGCCCGCTCGAAGTCGCGGCGGGCGGACTCGGCCTGGAGGGTGGCGAGCCGGACCGCGGCCTCGGCCTGCCGCGCCTGGAGGCGCATGGCCGAGAGGTCGAGGCGCGCGAGGAGCTGCCCGGCGCGCACCTCGTCGCCGACCCGCACCGCGAGCTTCTCGACGGTGCCGGCCATCTCGGGCAGCAGGTCGGCCTTGCGCCCGGCCTCGACGGTGCCCGGCAGCTCCAGGCTGCGCTCCATGGGGCCGCGGGTGACCGGCGCGGCGGTCACGGGAACGGCGGGCTCGACGATGCCGGCGCCCTCCGGCGCGCCGCCGAGGGTGCAGGCCAGGGCGATCCACCAGGCGATCATCGGTCCACCTCCGGGTCGAGGCCCACGGCCTTGCGGAGCGCGGCGCGGGCGAGGCGCCGCTCGGTGTCGGCTTGCAGCACGTTCATGCGCGCCGCGGCCAGGGCGGCCTGGGCGGCGAGCAGCTCGGCGCGGTTCGCCATGCCCGCCTCGAAGCTGTCGTGCTCGACCTCGTAGGAGGCCCGGGCCTGGGCCTCGCCGTCGCGGGCCACCGTCCAGGCCTCGTCGGCGGCGCGCACGCGGGCCACCGCCCGGGCGATCTCGACCTCGAGCATCTCCTCGGCGGCGCGGCGCCGGGCGGCGAGCTGGTCGCGGTTCGCCCGCGCCGCCCGGGCCTGCTCCAGCGACGTGCCGCGGTCCCACAGCGCCCAGGAGGCGGCGAGGGTGAGGTCGGCGCTGCGGTACCAGACGGGTTCGAGGGCGTAGTTCGGGTTGCGCCAGTTGAGGTTGCCCTGCACGACCAGGGCCGGCAGCCAGCCGCCGACGGCCGCCCTGGCGCCGTGGTCCAGGGCGGCCTCGCCGTGGCGGAGGGCGGCGAGGTCGGGGCGGTTGCGAAGGGCGAGATCGAGGAGGCGGCGCTCGTCGAGGGGGAGCACGTCGATCGGTTCGAGGGGCACCAGCTCCAGGGGCTCGGCCTCGTCGAGGCCGACGAGGACCCGCAGGACGCGCTCGGCGATGGCGGCGCCCTGCTCGGCGCGCAGGCGCTGGAGGCGGGCCTGGCTGGCCTGGGCCTTCGCCGCCAGCAGGTCGGCGCGGCTCGCCATGCCGACCTCGACGAGGTTCTCGATGTCGCGGACGAGGGCCCGCGCCGTCTCCTCGGATTCGCCGGCCACCCGCGCCCCCTCCCGGGCCGCGAGGAGCCCGTAGAAGGCCTGCTCGGCCTGCCAGGCGACCTCCTGCCGGGTGGCGCGAAGCTGCTCCTCGCTGCCGGCGAGCTGCTCCCGGGCCGCCCGCGCCCCCTGACGGATCGCGCCGCCGGCGAACAGCACCTGCTCGGCGGTGGCCTTGACGAAGTAGTTGTCGAGCACGCCCATGTCGATGCGGGTCACCGTGTCGGCGCCCGCGGGCGGGGCCAGCCAGGAGGTGAGCATCTGGCAGAAGTCCTGGGCCATCTCGACGGTCCAGCCGGTGGGCAGCTCGTCCTCGCTGATGTCGTCGCAGGAGGAGGAGGAGCCGCCGCCGAGGAAGTCGCTCGCGTCGAACTCGACGTAGGGCACCTGGTCGAGGCGGGTGTAGCCGGCGGACAGGGTGAGGCCGGGTCCGAAGGCGAGGCGGCGCTGGTCGAGGTTGGCCCGGGCCTGCCGCACCCCGGCCTCGGCGGCCTCGACCTGCCCGTTCCGCTCCAGCGCCCGGCTCACCGCGTCCTCGACCGTGAGGGTGGCGCCGCGGGCCTCGCCGGCGAGGAGCACCGAGGGAACGAGCCAGGCGAGCACGCTTCACCTCCGGGCGGGCCGGACCCGCGTAACCGGTTCCTACCGATCGGTAAAACAGCGCGAAGAGGAGGGGCCCGGGCCCCCGGCCGGATTCCCGCCCGCGGGGAGAACACCGCTTCGAGGCTGGCCGCTGGACACCCCGCATCCCTTCGGGTAGCCGGGAAGGGAGCGGACTCCCCGCCCGGAGCGACCCCGCATGGGCCCACGCGATCCCCACCCCGACCCCGCCGGGTGCGGCGACCTCGCCGCCGGGCGGGCGGGCGTCGAGCCGCCCCTTCGCGACCCGCTCGCCGCGCTGTGCGGCCACCTCGCCCGGCTGCGCGCCACCGCCCTGGACGGCGAGCAGGCGGCGCTGGTCGACGCCATGACGGAGGCCGTCCGCCAGCTTCTCGACGCGCTCGGCGCCCCCGTCCCGGCACCGCGTCCGGCCGCCGGCGGTGGCGCCCTCGTCTACGTGGCCGAGGACGACCCGGCCACGCTGGAGGTCACCGTCGAGATGCTCGAGGTGGCGGGCCACCGCGTCGAGGGCTTCGACGACGGGGCGGCGCTCCTCGAGGCCTTCGCCCGGCGGCCCGCCCGGGCCGTGATCCTCGACGCCGCCATGCCCGTCCTCGACGGCATTCGCTGCGCCGCCGAGCTGAGGGCCCGCCAGGCCGACCTGCCCATCCTCATCCTCACCGGCTTCGGCGAGGCCGACCTCGACCTGCGCGGCATTCCTGGCCGGTCGCCGCGGGTGCTGTCCAAGCCCGTGCCCCTCGAGCAGCTCGTCGCCGCCATCAGCGAGGCCCTCGGCGACGGCGCCTGAACGGCCGGGGCGGCGCCCCCGGCGACGGCGCCCGAGCGCGGCCGGCGCGCTCAGGATCGCCCGCGCCCGATCCGTCCTCCCCGAGACGAGGAGGATGGTCCATGCGCCTGCCCGTCACGAAGATCGCCGCCTTCGCCGCCCTCACCGCCTGCGCCGCCCCGCCCTCGGGCGGTTCCGCCGACGACACGGGGCGGGCTCCGGCCGACACGGGCGCCCCGTCGGGCTCCCTCGTCGTCACCGGCCGCCTCGCCACCCGCGTCGCCCGCGACGAGCCGGTCCCGGGCCCCGGCTACGACTGCCCCGACGACGCCAGCGGCGGGGTCTCCGGCCACGCCACGCCCTCGGTCTTCGCCCTGTCGATTCGGCGCATCACCCTGCTCGGGGCCGAGGGCACCGACGACTTCGTGATCGCCTCCTCCGAGAACCCCGACGAGGCCGAGGAGGTCGACGTGGCCAGCGAGGACGCCGCCCTCGCCTCGGCCGCCATGCCGCCGGCGGGCACCTACGACGGGCTCGAGCTGCAGGTCTGGAGCGCCCGCACCGACTTCGAGCTGGTGGTGCCGGCCGTCTCGGAGGCGCCCCTCGGCGTGCCGGTCCACGGCTGGTTCGCGGACGTGGACCCGCTCCAGAAGCGCGATCTCACCTTCACCATCCACGGGGGGGACTACTGGGTGGACCGGGAAAGCTGGGAGCTCGCGCCCACCTACGGCGACCGGCCGGACAACGTGCTCGACCTGTGGGACGACCCGGACTTCTGGGCCGCCGAGCCGGTCACCCTGTCCACCCGCGACCCCGCCGGCAGCGACCTGCGCTTCGAGGTGGCCGACGGCGGCGAGCTGGTGGTGCCCGAGGACGCCTCCGGCACCTGGACCATCGCGCTGGAATTCGACGTCACCGACCGGCTCACCTGGTGGGAATCCGACCCGGACGCCCCGGACGGCGTGTTCACCGTGGGCGAGGACTGCGGCTTCCGGCTGCTCTTCCCGGCCATCACCGCCTGGATGGAAGGCGGCTGATCGCGCGCCGAGGCGGGCGCCGGGGGGGCGCGGCAGGCTTGCGCGGGGCGTCCGCGTGCGGGTATTACTCCGGGGTCAGGAGTAATACCCATGCCCGAATTCGAGCGCATCAGCATCACCATCGAGCCGGCCCTGCTCGCGCGGCTGGACGCCCTGGTCGAGGCCAGCGGGCACGCCAACCGCTCGGAGCTCATCCGGGACCTCGTCCGGGCGCGGCTGGTCGAGGAGCGGGGTGACGACGAGGAGGTGGCCGGGACCCTCACCCTGGTCTACCACCACGGGCAGCGCGCGCTGGCCGACAAGCTCGTCGATGTCGCGCACGACAACGAGGCGATCGTGCTGGCCACCCTGCACGTGCACCTCGACCGCGACCACTGCCTGGAGGTCTCGGCCCTGCGCGGTCGAGGTGCACGTGCAGGGTGGCCAGCACGATCGCCTCGTTGTCGTGCGCGACATCGACGAGCTTGTCGGCCAGCGCGCGCTGCCCGTGGTGGTAGACCAGGGTGAGGGTCCCGGCCACCTCCTCGTC
>WGAH01000349.1 GCA_015489145.1 Deltaproteobacteria bacterium | reverse complement strand
TGCCGGGGCCGCTCGGCCTCTACGCGCTCACGCTGCCCCTGCTGGCGGGGGCCGGGGGCTGGCTGGCGCGGCGGCGCTTCGGCGGGAGCGAGGCTGCGCGGGCGGCCCTGCTCGTGCTGCTGCTGAGCCCGGCGGCGGCGGTCCACGCCTGGCAGGCGGAGCTCGCCGCGATGGACCTGTCCCTGGTGGAGCCGGTGAGCGCCGTCTACGAGGCGGTGGCGGCAGCGGGGCGCGCCACGACGGGCACGGGGGGGATGCTGCTCGCGGCGGCGGCGGCGATGGCGATCCTCGAAGGGGCCGGCGCCGGCGCGATCCTGGCGGCGGCCGCCGCGGCGATGGCGGCGCTGGCGGGGCTCTCGGCGCGGGCCTCCGCCGAGGCGCTGGAGGCGGGCGCCTGGGCCCGGGCCTCGGCGCTGGCCACCCTGGCCGGCGGCGCCTGGCCGGTCACCGGCATGGCCGGCGCCTGGCTGGCCACCCGGGCGCGCGGCCGGGCGGCGCGGCTGCTGCTGGTGCTGGCGACGCTGGCGGCGGCCTGGACCGCCCGGGCGCCGGTGGGGGAGCTGCTCGCCGGTCTGCCCCACCCCGAGGCGACGCCGGAGCTGCCCGAGACGGCGCCGGGCCTGGCGCCGGCCCTGCCGGGGCTGCCGCCCGAGGGGCTGGACGCCGCCCTGGCGGCCCGGGGGCTCCCGCGGGAGCCCGACGAGCCGTGGGCCTGCCGCGCCACCGGCACCGAGGCCTGGGTGCGCCGGCCCCGCGCCACCGCCGCCCTCAGCCTCGACGCCGCCACGCCGGTGCCCGCCCTCGACGCCCTGGTGGCGACCGCCTGGCGGCGGCTGGTGAAGCGGGTGGTCCTCCTCGGGCGGGCGACGCCCCCGCGCGGCGTCCTCGGCCCCTGGCTCGCCACGCCGGGGCTTCCCCTGGTGACCGAGGCGCCGCCCCGGGAGCCGGCGCTGGTGGTGCTCGACGGCGAGGCGCGCTGGGTGAGCCCCACCGGCGAGGAGGCCGCCCCCCCCGCGCCCGGAGCGCGCGCCGCCTGCGTGATCCTGCCCACCGACACCCTCGACGTGGCGGCGCTGATCCGCGCCGGCCGGGCGCTGGCCGGCCCGGCTTCCTCCCGGCGATGCGCCGCCCTCGCCCTGCCGCCCCGCGACCGGCGCCCGACGGCGCCCGACGCCGACGGCATCCGGGCTATGCTCGGCCGACTGGAGCTCCCATGCCGCTGACCTGGGAAGAATACGGCTGCCTCACCAACTTCTCGGTGCTCTACTCGGGCGGGCTCGACAGCGCCGCGGTGCCGCTGCTCCTCGGGCAGGTCATCCCCGGCGACATCCACCTGCTCACCTACAAGCACCGCTACGGCTCGCTGTTCAACGAGTGGTCGCGCCGCCACAACGCCGACCTGCGCCGGGTGCTCGGCGACCGCGTCCACCACCACCTCGTCGACCACACCCGCCTCTGGAACGAGCTGGGGGCGCGCCGGCCCCTGCGCGAGGCGATGAAATACGGCGGGCACTGGATCGTCTGCCTGGGCTGTCAGCAGACCATGGCCACCCACACGATCATCTACGACCTGCTCCACAACGTCACCAACGCCTTCATCTGTTCCAGCGTGGGGGGCGAGTACGCCGTCATGTCCATGCCGATCACGCGCGAGAAGAACATCGCCTTCTACAAGCGCTTCGGCATCCGCTACAACGCGCCCCTGCTCGACCTCGGCATCAACAAGGACGAGGAGCGCGCGATCCTCCGCAGCCACGGCATCGAGCCCGGCTGGGGGAAGCGCCGCAGCCACCAGGGCTACCAGCCGATCTGCCTCATCGGCTTCCAGCACGTCCTCGACATCACGGTGGACTGGCACACCACCTACCGCCCCGACCAGGTGGCCCGGTACCTCGACGACAAGTTCGAGGTCATGGAGCGGCTGATCCGCGACACCCTGGCGGCGGCGGGCCACGATCCCGACGAGCTCATCGCGCGAAACAAGGAACAGTACGACCGGGAGCAGGCGGCCATCGACGCCCTGCGGGCGCGCCGCGGCCAGCAGGCCGACGCCCCGCGCACGACCAACCCCGACCGAGGAGACGCCCGATGAAGCACGCGCTGTTGTGGACGGCCGCCCTGGCGACCGCCGGCTGCCACGCCAAGTTCAAGAAGTACGCGCCCACCCTGGGCTCGGTCCGCACCCAGGTGATCGTCACCGGCGGCCCCACCGTCGATCTCGGCGAGATGGAGGGCTCTGGGACGGGCGACCTCGGCGACGCCGTCGCCGCCGTGGTCAACGTGGTGCAGGCCGTCAAGGAGGTCGACCTCGCCCGGCGCATCGCCGACGCGGTGGACGTGCGGCAGGTCAACGACGCGATGGAGCAGAGCCTCGCCGACACGCTGGGCAGCGGCCCCCCCTTCGCCTGGACCGCCGACGAGAAGTCCGCCGGCGCCCTCCTCCAGGTCGAGGTGCTGAGCTACGGCCTGCAGGTCCCCGGCATCGGCCTGCCCGGCGTGTTCACCTACGAGCTCCGCACCCGCATCTACAAGCCCGACGGCGAGCGGGTCTACAGCGCCCGCACGGAGTGCTCGGTCGACGCCGGCGATCCCAAGGCGGTGAGCGTGGCGCTCGGCGCCGTCAACAACGCCAGGCAGATCAAGGAGATGTCCGACGAGGACATCCAGGCCGCCTTCGACTCGGTGGCGGCGTACTGCGGCCAGGAGCTCGTGCGGAAGATGCGGAAGCACGCCGGGTAGGCCCCCGGCCGTCAACGCCGCCCGGCGTAGCCCGGCCACAGCCCCCGCAGGTCTCCGGCCTCGAGGGCGGAGAAGCGGCGGTCGCCGCACACCCGGCCCACCCGGGCCACCTCCCGGTCGAGGCGCGCGGGCACCCGGCGGGCCGTGCGCGCCGAGACGCCGACCAGCGCCGCCGCCCGGCCCGTCGGAAGGCCCGCCAGCACGCGCAGCGAGGCGATCCACAGGTCCCGCGTCGGGCCGCGCCGCCCCAGCGCCGGCACGGGGGTGCGGGTGAGCGAGCTCACCGCCCGCAGCACCAAGGCGGCCGAGGGGCGCGCACCGGGCGGCGCTTCCGGCATCCGGCTCCCGGAGAGCCCGCCGTCGAGGTCGTGGGCCACGTAGTCGAGCAGGCCCGCGGGGCGCCGCACCTCCGCGCGCACGGGAGCGACGGCGAGCCCGAGGGCATCGCGCAGGGATGAAAAGGGCCAGGCGAGCGGGTCGTCCACCAGGCCGGCGCGAACCGGGTTCAGGTAGATGTACCGCTCGGTTCGGCGGGCGTGGCGGGCGTCGGCCACGGGCCGCGCGTAGGACTCGCGCGCCCACACCGAGCCGGCCTCGCCGCGAAGCCGGTTTCGGTGGAAGGCGTAGGCGCGCATCCCGGTGGAGAGGGCCTCGGCGACATCCCCCTCCGCAAGGAGGTGGACGTGGTCGGGCATCAGGACGAGGGCCTCGAGGCGAGGCAGGCGGCTCGTGAGCGCCTCCCACAGCCCGCGCGCCTCGGACCAGGTGCGGAACAGGAGGGTGCCGCGAACGGCTCGGGGGGTGAAGTGCATCATGCCCGACCCTGATGCAAGTCCCGTGCCTACCCAAGGCCCCGCGAAACCCGAGGTTGCACCTTGGTCGCAATTCAGGACCTTCGTCAAATCGACGAAAGTCTTCGCCGACTTTCGTCGATTCGACGAACGTCGGCCCCGCCACGACGGCGCGAGTGCCCTCCCCTCCGAGCCCCTGCGAGCGACCACCGGCCACCAGGCCCACTCCCGCGCGCGGGACCCTCGTTTCCGGCCGCCCACCAACCCTACCCGGCCACCACGCCCACTCCCGCGCGCGGGACCCTCGTTCCTGGCTGCCTCCCCGAGCGGTCCACGCACCCGGATGGCGCGCTTCACCCGCTCCCGCGCACCCCTGCCGCCCGCGGGAGGCTCGCGACCGCCCGCCGGCCCGGGAGGCCCGCGGCTCCCGACGCCTACGCGAACAGGCAGCCGCCGTAGAGCCGGCTGAGGATCTGCACGCTGGCCTGGAGGCAGCCGGGGCAGGCGTCCACCTTGGCGCGGCCGGCCTCGGCCTCGCGGCCGTACCAGACCTCGTCGACCGACTGCCGCCGGAGGTTGCCCACCGGGGCGTGGTCGAGGCCGCAGCGCACCACGTCGCCGTCGGGGAGCACGTACATGAGGTCGCGCAGCTCCCGGCAGGGGAAGGGCGCGCGGCCCTGGCGGACCTGCCGGGCGAAGACGCGGCTGGTGAGGAGCTTGCTGGCGACGTGGTCGACCAGCGGGAGCTGGCGGCGGGTGCCGGTGCGAAGGTCGGCGATGGCCTTGAGCGCCCGCCTGGGGTCGTCCACCATGATGAAGCGCTGCTCGCGCTCCTCGGGGGGCACGGTGCCGACGAGGAAGGGGTCGACGTTGATGCCCGGGATGAGGTCGACGCCGAGGTCCTCGCAGAAGCGCACCATCTCGTCGAGCTCGCCGATGCTGTCGTCGGTGACGGCGAAGTTCACGCCGAGGCGGAAGCCGTAGCGCCCCTGGAGCGCCGCCACCTTGCGGACCGTGTCGGCGACGATGCGCCAGCTTCCCTGCACCCCGCGCATGCGATCGTGCGTGTGCTCGGTGCCGTCGAGGCTCACGCGGAGCTGCAGCCCGGGCCAGCCGATGGCGTGGACCACCTCGAGCAGCCGGTCCTGCAGCATGCCGTTGGTGGTCATCTGCAGCAGGTAGGGGTCGACGTGCTCGCGCACCGCCGCGAGGATGTCGACGATGTCGCGGCGCACCAGCGGCTCGCCGCCGAGGATCTTGACGATGTCGAGGCTGTCGAGCTGCCGGAAGATGTGGACCCACTCGTCGAGGCTGAGGTCGTCGTGGTCGTCCACCTGCCAGGCCCCGCAGCCGGCGCAGCGCAGGTTGCAGCGCCAAGTGACCATGAAGTGCCCGGCGTGGGGGCGCGGGACCCAGCTCGGGTCGAGGCGGCGCATCGTGGCGCTGGTGGCC
>WGAH01000348.1 GCA_015489145.1 Deltaproteobacteria bacterium | reverse complement strand
GCCCACCCTCGGCGCCACCCCCGACTTCAGCCTCCTCGATCAGGACGGCGAGACCGTCGTCATGGCCGATCTCCTCGACCGGGTGACCGTCGTCGACTTCATCTTCACGCGCTGCCCCTCCCTCTGCCCGGCGCTGACGGCGAAGATGAAGGCCCTGGCCGCCGACCTCCCCGACGAGGAGGGCGCCCTGCCGATCCGCTTCCTCAGCGTGAGCGTCGACCCGGAGCACGACACCCCCGAGGTGCTGCGCGCCTACGTGGCCGACCACGCCATCGACCCGGCGCGCTGGACCTTCCTCACCGGCACGCGCCCGGCCATCGAGGCCCTGCTGGCCGGCCTGGGCCAGAGCGCCGAGGTCGCGAGCCGGGGCACCGACGAGGAGCCGCCCGACATCCGCCACTCGGGCCGCTTCCTGCTGATCGACCGCTACGCGATGGTGCGCGGCATCTACGACGGCGACGCCGAGGGCCTCGCCCGCCTGCGCCACGACGCCCGCCGCCTCGCCCGGGAGGAGGCCGACCTGCCCCCCGGCGGCCGCGGCCTGGCCTCCGCCGACCGGGAGCGCCCTGTGCTTGAATAGCGGGGTCGAGGAGGCAGGGATGCCACGCGCCCGCATCGCCCTCGTCCTGGCGGGGGCCCTCGCCCCGGCCTGCGGCGGCAACTCCATCCCGAAGCCCTGGTCCCGCACCGAGGGCCAGCAAGAGGTCGTCGGCAACCAGAGCCCGGGCCACCACGGCGCCCGCGACGTCGGCAGCGCCGGCGCGCCCCCGCCCCAGCCGTCCCGGGGCGGCGTCTCGATCCGGTCGCCGGACGTGCGGGTCGAGGGCCCCCCCGACCACGCCGACCTGCCGCCCGTGGCCGAGGACTACGAGTCCCTGTACGAGGTCGGCACCATCCCCTCCTGCCCGGAGGGCACCACCCTGGCCGACCGCCGCGCGGAACGGGGCGAGCTGGCCTGCGTGCTCCCCGACGGCACCCGCCACGGCCCGGCGATCCTGTTCTACCCGAACGGCGCGATCAAGGAGATCGCCCCCTACCGCAACGGCCTGCGCGAGGGCCGGGTGACGACCTGGCGCCGGGACGGCGACGTCTACAGCCGCTACACCTGGAAGGACGGGGCGCCGGTGGACGGCGAGGTCTACCACCGGTGAAACCCGGGCCGGACCGGCGGCGCTCCCGCGAGGCGTGGGTGGTCGCGGGGCTGCTCGCGCTGCTGGGGCTCGGGCTGGTCGCCCCGGCCGTCCTGGCGCCGGGGCGCGTCATCGTCGGCGACCCGCAGACCGACGCCATTCGCGGCATGTGGGGCTTCGACCACGTCCGCCGCTCCCTGCTGCCGCCGGACTGGGTGCTTTGGTCCCACGAGGTTCACTTCCCCCGGGGCGTGCTGGCGGTGGTGCTGCCGCAGGTCAGCGCCGTCCTCGCCGCCCCCCTCGGGCTGCCCTTCGGCCCGGCCCAGGGCTGGAACCTCGCCGTGGGCGCCCTGCTCGCCGGGGCGGCCGTCGGCACCGCCTGGCTGGCCCGCCGCGCGTCGGGCTCGTGGGGCTTCGGGCTGGTGGCCGGCGCCGCCCTCGCCACCCAGCCGATGCTCCTGCACGCCGTCGCCGACGGCACCGCCGAGCACGTCGCCTTCTGGGGGGTCCCCGTCCTGCTCGCCCTGCTGCACCGGGCGCTGGCCGAGGGCAGTCCCCGGCGGGGCCTCGCCGCCGGCCTGTTCGCCGGCGCCGTCGCCCTCGACAGCCCCTACCACGCCGTCTTCGCCGTGATCCCCGGGCTCGTGCTCATCCTCACCGGGATGCCGGCCCGCCACAGCGCCGGCGGGCGCCGCGACCAGCTCCGCACCCTGGCGGCGGCAGCCGCCGGCCTGGCCGTCGCCGCCGCGGTCCTGGCGCTGCTGTTCCGCAACTTCCCCGATCTCGCCGACCCCACCGGCGGCGACCCCTCCGTCTACGCGCGCAACGCCACCGACCTGCGGGTGTGGTGGCGCGTCGACTGGAACGCCCGCGGCCCCCGGGAAGCCGGCCTCGCCCCCACCAACATCCCGGCGCCGGTCCTCGTCGCCGCCCTCGCCCTGGCCCTGGCGGGCGGCTGGCGCGGCCTGGCCTGGGCGGCGGCGGGCGCGTGCATGGTGGCGCTCAGCATGGGCGAGAACCAGCGCGTGGCCAGCGAGCTGCGATCCTGGCTCGGCGAGCCCGGCCGCCGGCTCGGCGCGGCGATCCTCCAGCTCAACCGCGCGCTGGACCGCCACCCGCCCCTGTCGGCGATCCGCTTCCCGCAGCGCTGGCTGGTGCCCGCCGCCCTCGCGTGGCTCGTCGGGGCCGCCCACGGCCACCGCCGCCTCGCGGCGCTGCTGGCGCGCCTGTTCCCCGACGCCCTCCGCCCGCCGCGGCCCGCGCGGATGGCCGCCGCCGCCGTGATCGCCGCCGCCGCCGCCGCCGCCGGCCTGCGCGCCGCCCGCTGGGACCTCGACTACCCGCGCCAGGAACTCCCCGACGCGGCCTTCGCCGCCTGGATCCGCGACCAGCCCGGCGGCGGCGCCGTGCTGCTC
>WGAH01000347.1 GCA_015489145.1 Deltaproteobacteria bacterium | reverse complement strand
GTGTCGCCCACGCGCACGGACTGGTCCGGCCCCCCGTCGCCGACGCGGGGCCGGACCAGTCCGTGCGCGTGGGCGACACCGTGCACCTCGACGGCACGGGCAGCAGCGACCCCGACGGCGACGCGCTCGCCTACGCCTGGACCTTCACCTCGCGGCCCTCGGGCAGCGTCGCCGTGCTCAGCAACGCCGCCGCGCCGGCCCCGGCCTTCACCGCCGACGTGGCCGGAACCTACGTCCTCGAGCTGGTGGTGGACGACGGCAGCGAGTCGAGCGATCCCGACGAGGTGCGCGTCACCGCCAGCGAGCCCTCGGGAGGCGGCGGCGGCGGCGGTGGTGGCGGCGGGAGCTGCGGCGGTTGCGCCCGGGCCGGCGAGGTGGCCTTCAAGACCCGCCTGGCCGCGCTGTTCTTCGGCCTGCCCCTGCTCTGGGGCCTGCGCCGCCGGCCCTGACCCGGGGCCGCGGCGAATGATGACAGGGCGATGACTTCCGGCGGCCCGGGGCCTTGAGCGTCGCGCGGCCCTCCCGGTAGGCTGGAGGGCGTCTCGCGCTCCCGAGGTCCGATGCCCGACCAGCAGCGATCCCCGGTCCAGGACGCCTTCGTCCAGTACCAGCCCGACGCCGCCCGGCGCCCCTTCCAGCTCAACGGGGGCGGTCGGGGCAACGCCGCCGCCCAGGACGCCCTGCGCGGGCGAACCGGCCAGGCCGGGGGCGACAAGGCCGCCGCCGACAAGGGCATCGACTGGGAGCTCGTCGAGAGCATCGCCGACCAGCTCGTCGCGATGGTGCCGCGGGAGATGCGCGACGGCTCGCGGGAGCACATCCTCGCCATCCTGCGCCAGGCGGCCCTCAAGGGCGTCCGCAACTCCAACCAGGTCGCCTACCTCCTCGCCACCGCCGAGCACGAGTCCCGCTTCGGCCACCCGCAGTTCTCGTGGGGCGAGCCGCTGGTCGAGGAGGGCAATCCCATCCGGAAGCGCCGCAACGGCCGCTGGTCGGGCAAGGTCCACATCAAGAACCGCTGGGTCTCGGGCAAGACGAAGGACGAGGCCGAGCAGAAGTACTGGGACGCCCTCTACGGCGGAAAGCTCGGCAACAAGCGGGGCACGAGCGACGCCGCCGACTACCGCGGGCGCGGCTACGTGCAGATCACCGGCAAGGCGAACTACCGCAAGATGTCGAAGGTCCTCGCCAAGGAGGGCTTCACCTACGAGCACGACGGCGTGAAGTACGGCGGCAGGGACGGCGAGCCCATCGACCTCGTCGCCCATCCCGAGCACGTCAACGAGGTGCCCGACCTCGCGGCGCGCATCCTCGTCGACGGCGCGATGGACGGCCTGTTCCGCAACCGCTCGCTGGACCGCTACGTCAACCTCGACGACGACGAGGACACCTTCGCCACGAAGAACAACTTCTACGACGCCCGCCGGGTGATCAACGCCGACACCAAGAAGAACGGCCGCAAGATCGCCGACGCCGCCCGGCGCTACGCCCAGACCCTGCTGCTCCAGTGGCCGATGATCTTCCCCGAGGCGGCGGCGCGAACGATCAGCACCGGGCGCGTGGGCGGGCGGTAGGTCGAGGCGGGCTCAGCGCCGGGCCACCACCAGGGCGGCCTCGACCTTCGGGTTCTTCGTGCGGGCGTTGCGGAAGCGCCGGGCGATGCGCGCCTCGGAAAAACCGGCCCGGCGCAGCTCGTCGAGGAGGGCACCGCCCTCCTTCGCGCCGGCCGTTCAGGCGAACCAGTTGGCGGGATTGCGCGGGACGGGCGCCACGCCGGGGCGGAGGACCAGCTCCGCGAGCCAGGCCCTCGCCCCGGGGCGGAGCACCCGGACCAGCTCGCGCTGGACGGCCTCGCGGGCGGGGTTGAGGTTGAAGATGCCGTTGGCGAGGGCGCAGTCGAAGGTGCCCTCGGCAAAGGGCAGGGCCTCGGCGTCGCCCTGGACGAAGCGCACCGCCAGGCCGGCCTGCCCGGCGGCGGCGCGGGCGCGGGCGAGCATGGCGGCGCCGGCGTCGACCCCGGTGACCACGGCGCCGCGCAGGGCGGCGACGAGGCTGTCGGTGCCGCTGCCGCAGCCGAGGTCGAGCAGGGCCTCGCCGGGCCGGATCTCGGCCTCGACCGCCAGGGCCGTCACCCCGGCGAAGGCGCCGACGGCGGCTTCGGGCAGGCGCTCGAGCAGCTCGGACGGGTAGCCGACCTCGGCGGCGAAGGCGCGGCCGACGGGAAAGGGGTGGGGGCCCTCGGGGTGCTCGGCGG
>WGAH01000346.1 GCA_015489145.1 Deltaproteobacteria bacterium | reverse complement strand
GCTCCGACTCGTCGTTGGCGACGAGGATCCACTTGCCCCAGACCTGGCTGAGCACGCCGCGGACGACGCCGAGGCTCTCGCCGGCGTGGGCGGTCGGGTCGAAGCCGTCGATGGCCGAGGAGTCGACGTAGAGGGTGCATCCCTGGTCGCCGAAGGTGGCGGGCCACTGGCCGTAGTCGATGTAGTCGAGGTAGTCCTCGTCCTGCTCGGAGCTGCCGAAGGTGCCGGGGATCGTCAGCCCCTCGGCCTCGACCAGCGCGCTCTCGAGGGCCTCCATCGTCGCGTCGTCGCAGACCATGTCCCCGTCGAGGGCGGCGTAGTCGGGCACCTCCAGCGTGCCCTCGGCCTCGTAGGCCGGAAACGAGAGCTGGCTGGTGGCGAGGTACTCCTGGTTGACGCCCTGCAGCAGGGTGATGCGGCTTCCGCGCTCGAGCCCCTCGGGCTTGGAGAAGGTGTAGACGAAGATGTGGGCGTAGTTCGCGGGCCCGTCGGGCTCGGAGAGGTCGGTGGCCCAGAAGCCGGCGGTGCCGAGCCAGGTGACGACGACCTCGCGGTCCGCGACCCGCAGCTCGGCGTACTCGCCGTCGAGCTGGTTCGTGTCGTTGTCGTCGGTGCGCTGCATCTCGGCCAGCGTCGGCTTCTCGATCCAGATCGGCTCGGTCACGCCGGTGGCGAAGGTGGCCTGGCGATCCGAGGAGGCGTCCTTGTCGCCCTCGTCGGAGAGCCAGATGCGGGTGGGACCGAAGGCGTCCTCGAAGCTGACCTCGCCGGTCCAGGTTCCGTCCGTGAGGTGGACGAAGCACTGCTCGTGGTGGGTCGCGTCGTTGAGGTAGCTGTCGCAGGACGCGCCGTCGATCCGGCCGGGGCGGACCCGGACGGAGAGGTCGCCCTCGAAGGGCCAGGGGTCGGCGTTGCGGTCGAGGGTGGTGGCGGTCACGGTGAAGGTGCGAGGCTCGGCGCTGAAGGCGAGGGGAGCGTCTTCGGAGCCGGCGTCGCCCTGGACGGCCACCTCGATGAAGGTGGGCTCCACGCGCTGGCGGGCGGCGTCGTCCGTGCAGGCGCCGAGGGCGAGGAGGGCCGAAAGCGGGATGGCGCGCGGCATCAGTACACCGGGTTGATGCGGCCGTCCTCGACGGCGATGCCGCGGTCGGCCTGGGGGAGGTCGTGGTACTGGATGATCGCCGCCATCACCACGTCGCGAATCGAGATCCCAGTGTCCTGCTGGGTGGTGTTGCGCTCGAGCACCTCGAAGCCCGAGCCGCCGTGGGCGATGTAGTTGTTGGTCGCGAGCTCGTAGGTGCCGTCCGGGTCGAGGGGACGCCCGTTGATCACGATGTTTTCGGCGTGGGGATCGTCCGGATCGCAGACCATGTCGAACTGCATGCCGGCGACCTGCGCCTGGCTCTGGCAGCCCCGCTCGGTGGAGCGCTCGGCGTTGTAGTCGAGGAGCTCCTGAACCTCGCGGCCGCTGAGGTACATCGTCGTGATCGTGTTGTCGAAGGGCATCGAGTTGTAGAGGTCGTCGACGGTGATGTCGCCGGCGGGGATGTCGGCCCGGATGCCCAGGGTGTTGGTCAGCGCGATCTCGGTCTCGACGCCGGGCCAGGAGCGGATCGCCTCGGCGGCGAAGTTGCCGAGCATGCTGTCGCCGCCGGTCGAGCCGTAGCGGGTGAGCTTCTGCTCGGCGTAGCCGATGACCTGGCTGGTGTTGAAGTGGGTGGCGAGATCCTGGGCGTACTCCTCGAGGATGTCGAGGGACTGGGGGTCGTCGGGGACCGTGTTGTCGATGGGGAAGAGCTGGTAGTCGTGGCTGAGCAGCTCGCCGTCGCGAATCACCACGTCGAGGCGCCCGACGAACTTGGCGAAGGCGCTCGAGTGGACCACGGGAATGCGCTTGCCCGTGTGCACGTTGGTCACGACGATGGGCGGCTTGGTGGCGACGTGGTGGTGGCCGCCGAGGTAGAGGTCGACGTCGGCGTCGAGGTAGCGCGCGTTGAACTGGTCGTCGTCGAGGCCCATGTGGCTGAGCACGACGATGAAGTCGGCGCCCTGCGACTTGAGCTTCGCCGCCTCGGCCTCGATGGCGTCGCCGGCCTCGATGACGGTGATCCCCATCGAGTTGGACTCGTCGTAGATGCTGTTGAGCGAGCTGAGGTTGGCGAGGCCGATCACGCCGACGCGGAGCCCGTCGAGGTCGTAGATCACGCTCGGGAGCACCATCTCCTCGAGCTGCGTCGCCCAGGGCTCGCTGCTGGTCTCGAAGTCGTAGTTCGCGGCGAGCAGGTCGAAGCCGCCCCAGGCCCCGTACTGGTCGGCGAGGTTCTGGGCGGTGGCGTCGAACTCGTGGTTGCCCACCACCGCGGCGTCCACGCCCATCTCGGTGAGCAGGCGCATCTCGGCCTCGCCGGCGTACTCGTTGAAGATGATCGCGCCCTGGAAGCAGTCGCCGCTGTCGAGGTGGAGCACCCGCCCGGCCTTCGCCCGCTCGCGCCGGGCGATGTAGGTCATCTTGGCGATGCCGCCGTAGGGCCCGACGTCGTCGGCCAGGCCGAGCTGGTTGTCGGTGAAGCTCGGGTCGAAGTCGTACTCGAGCAGCCGGGAGTGGATGTCCGAGGTGTGGATGAAGGTGAGGCGGACATCCTCGCCGTCGATGGCCGGGGCGGGGTCGGTGACCGCCCGCGGGAAGGGGCCGCCGGCGCAGGCCGCCAGCAGCGGGAGGGCGCCGAGGGAAAGGCGCGGAGAAGGAGCGGGCAGCGGCACGGGCGCCTCGCGGGTGAGCCGGATCAGCGGGGCGCGGCTTAGCCGCACCCCGGCGGCGCCGCAAGCGACGATCCGGCGACACGCTGACGGCGCCCCGGGGGGGCGGGTTCGCGCGCTGTCAAGCTCGTGCCATCGCCCTTGACAGGGCCAGCCGTCCAGGGAATATGACGCGCCTGTTCCCACGCCTCGCGGCGGGGGCGGGTGCGGCCGCGCCAGCCCGGCGCGGCGCGCCCCTCCAGAGGAGGTGCCCGCGATGACCCGGAAGCTGATCCTGTTGGGCCTCGTCGTAGCGAGCCAGCCCGCCCTGGCCGGCGGGTTCGAGGCCAAGACGAGCCGCGAGACCCTCGCCGCCCGCGAAGTCGAACGCCCCCTGATCCTCGGCAAGGGCTGGCTGGAATTCGGCCTCGGCACCGACGTCAAGGTCGCCACCGGCGAGTGGAGCCCGGCCGGCGAGCCGGTGGACTGGACCGACACCACCTGGCTCTACACCACCGAGTCCGTCCGGGTGCGCTACGGCATCACCCGGCGCGACGAGCTCTACTGGGACTTCAACACCCACTACGTCAAGCTCACCAACGGCAACACCGACGAGCCGCTGACCGACTTCGGGCTGGGCGATCCGCACTTCGGCTACAGGTACGAGGTGTTCCGCTCGCGGGCGCCGCTCACCTCGATCGTCGTGCTGGCCGACTACAAGGCGCCCCTCGGCAACGAGGCCCCGGGCAACTACGTCGGCGGTCCCTACACCTTCTCGCGGGTCGTGATGTCGACGGGCACCCCGGACGTCACCCTCGGCGTGCGCGGCAAGCGGCAGTTCGGCCCGGTGGCCCTCACGCTGGGGGCCGCCTACGTCCGCCGGTTCAGCGGCATCGCCCAGTGGGCCATCGAGACCGAGTACAACCAGTTCAACGCCCGGGTGAAGCCCGGCGACGAGCGGGTGGTCGACGGTTCCCTCCTCGTGCAGCTCGGCCCGGTGGCCCTCGACGGAGGCGCCGTGCTCCGCACCCGCGACGCCTTCAAGTACGGCAACAGCGTCGAGGGCCCGCAGCCCGGGGCCGAGCTCAAGACCTGGGAGGGCTCCGACGGCTGGTCCCTCGACAGCGTCTTCGGTCTCACCTTCAACGCGACCCGCGGCGTCGACCTGGTACTGGGCGCCCGCGTGCCGTTGCGGGGCGAAGACCTCCAGTTCTGGCCTCTCGAGGACGTGCAGCCCACGCGCGGCAACACCTACAGCGGGACCGTCGAGTTCCGGTACTGAACGCAGGAAGGTAGCTGATGGTTCGCACCAAGAACACGCTGTTCGCAGCCGGGGCCGTCCTCGGGGTGTCGATGCTCGCGCGCCCCGCCGAGGCGAAGTTCGTCTTCGCCTACAACCACCCCGACCTGCAGTGGTACTCGATCGAGACCGAGCACTTCGTCATCCACTACCCGGTGTCGAAGAAGACGAAGGACGAGGGCAACGAGCACTACCTCACCACCGAGTACTCGGCGCGCAAGGCCGCCGAGGTGGCCGAGCAGATGTGGGAGCCGATGTGCTCCCAGTTCAACTACTACCTCAAGGAACGCATCCACATCGTGATGCTCAACCAGTCCGACGATCTCGAGGGGTTCACCATCCCCTCCTGGGACTGGATCGAGGTGAGCGCGAACCCCGGCGGCACCTTCTACCGAAGCCGCGGCCGCATGGAGTGGTTCAGCGACGTGCTCGTCCACGAGTTCGCCCACGTCGTCTCGCTCAAGGCCAACGCCGCCCACGCCGAGGGCGCGATGGGCGTCGAGATCGGCGGCTTGTACCAGGACGGCATCCACGACGTGGACACCGGCGCGCAGTTCTTCATCATGGACGGCGACAGCGTGTTCTGGACCGAGGGCGGCGCCGAGTACTGGTCCGACAACGCCGGCTACAACTGGTGGACGGCGAGCCGCGACCAGAACATCCGCATGACCACGCTGCAGGACCGCCTCCTCGGCTACAACGAGTGGCACAGCCGCGCCGGCAAGAGCCGCTTCTGGAACGACCACGAGCGCTACTACCAGCAGGGCTACAGCTTCGGGCAGTACCTCCGCCAGCGCTTCGGCGACCAGGCCTACGCCCAGTTCGCGCTCGAGTACGCCAAGCGGTGGCGGCCCCAGTGGGAGACGGTCATCGAGGACGTCGTCGGCGTCGACGCCGAGACCCTGTACTGGGACTGGCGCAACTACATCACCGAGCGCTACCAGCGGCAGTACGAAAAGGTCAAGGACCGCGGCGAGGTGGTGGGCCACGAGGTCCTCGGCAAGCGCGCCGACTGGGAGTTCAGCGACCCGGCCGCGCGCGACGACTGGCTCAAGCAGCCTCGCTGGAAGCGTGAGAAGGCGCAGGAGAAGACCGGCACCTACCAGTGGGAGCCGCGGATTTCGCCGGACGGCCGCTACTGGGGCGTCCTCAACCGTGCGGACATCAAGATCCACCGCATGGACGAGGACCAGATGTTCGAGTGGACGGGGCACGCGCCGCAGGACCCGAAGCGCGCCGACGAGTCCCGGCGCCTCTCCACCCACTTCCCCGCCGATTTCGAGCACGGCTGGGACTTCATCCCCGGTCGTGACGCCATCGTGCTCACCGGCCGCGAGGACATGATGCACCGCGGCGAGGCGGTCACCGGCATCCGCTTCGAGAAGGACGGCTACAACTGGAAGCAGCTCTGGGTCTTCGAGATGCCCACCCGCGAGAAGAAGGAGGGCAACCGCACCTTCGAGACCCGCGAGCGCAAGCGCGTCCTCAAGGGCCTCAACAACCACGAGGTCTACCCCAAGGGCAGCTACCACGCGATCCCGAACACCCAGCGCGGCAGCGACCCCTCGGTGAGCCCCGACGGCGAGCGGGTGGCCTACCTCGAGTACACCGACGGCACCATGAACCTGGTGACGATCAAGCTCGACGGCACCGACAAGAAGTACCTCACGCACTTCAAGTCCGGCGAGTGGCTCCAGACCCCGGACTGGTCTCCGGACGGCAAGAAGATCGTCTTCGCGATCTTCAAGAACCACCAGCAGAACCTCTACACGATCAACGCCGACGGCACGGATCTCCGGGCGATCACCTGGGACCACTGGGAAGAGCTCGACGCCCACTGGGACGAGGACGGCGGCATCTACTTCTCCGCCGAGCCCGACGGCATCTTCAACATCTACCGCTACGACACCGGGACCGGCGAGGTCCGGCAGATCACGAACGTGATCGGCGGCGCCTTCACGCCCCAGATCAGCCCCGAGGGCAACCTCCTCTACACCTACTACACGGCCTTCGGCTGGAAGGTCTACGCGCTGCCCAAGGAGGAGTTCCTCAACCTTCCCGCCGACGCGCTGTTCAACACGAAGGACATCCCGGCGGACGAGGTGGCGCGCACCATCGCCTACGAGGAGGACCTCAGCCACTGGGCCGAGTCGACGAAGAAGTACAGCTCGACCTCGCTGATGGCGCCCACCGGCGTCCCGATGATCCGCCTCGAGAACGACAGCCGGAGCAACGTCTCCCTGTCGGCCGGCTTCTACATCTTCCTGCAGGACTACGTCGAGAAGCACGGGCTCTACCTGATGAGCCTCCTCGGCGAGGACACCCTGCTCATGGGGCAGTACTTCTACCAGGGCTGGTACCCGACGCTGCTGGCGACGGCCTACCACTACGAGGTGAAGTACGACGCCGGCTACATCCTCGACCAGGACGAGGACCCGAACACCACCGACGACCAGCAGATCTTCGAGATCAAGAACCAGCAGTACTACAACATCGCCAACCTCGGCGGCTACTACCCCTGGAACGCCGATTTCTCCACGGGCGTCTACGTCAGCGGCATGGAGGCCGGCTTCAAGGGCACCTCCGACGACCGCTGGAAGCGGTACCTCGAGGAGGTCGAGGCCGGGGTGTGGGGCGAGTTCTCCAACAACTCGTGGTTCTACGGCTCGGCGAACCCGTGGTTCGGGCGGACGGTGAACCTGACGCTCAGCCACGCCTGGTCGGACATCGTCTACGCTGACTACGGCGGCGTGGCGGTCGACGACGGGCAGGAGCTCGACGCCTACCAGTACAACAAGGCCGAGATGCGCTGGACCGAGGACATCCCGATGCCGACCCTCGGCGGCATCCCGGTCCTCCAGACCGCGCAGCAGAAGCACCACACGATCCAGGTCGACCTCCGCCTCGGCGCCATCGACCGCAACGTCGACGTCTGGGACGAGTTCCGCGCCGGCGGCCAGCACCCGTACTACTGGGGCAGCGGTGCCCTGCGGCCGAACACCCAGTTCGCCGGCTACCCGGCCTACAGCCTTTCGGGCGAGACGATCGGCATCCTCGGCCTCGCCTACCGCTTCCCGGTCGCCAACTGGATCAACTGGAAGGTGGGACCGCTCTACACCACCGGCATCACCGCCCAGTTCGGCGGCACCGCCGGCAACCTGTGGTCCTTCCGGCCGCCCTCCGATCCGAGCCAGTACTACCGCAGCCGGTACGGCGAGCGCATCGCCTACGATCCGGGGGCCGTGCGCCGGGAGATCCCCTTCGTCGACAAGGCCTACAAGAACGGCAACTACCTGCTCTACGACGCCCAGGCCGAGCTCCGGGTGAGCAGCGTGCTGTTCAACGGCTCGGGCTGGGACAGCTTCCTCCGGGTGGCCTACGGCTTCAACGAGATTCGCGGCTACGGGGACGTCAACGGCGACGACCTGTACGACACCAGCGAGAACGCCTACAACGACGAGCTTTCCAACGAGACCGAGAAGCCGGGCTTCCGGGTCTACATCGGCCTGGGCACGGGCTGGTAGGTGACGGCATGAACAAGCGACCCACGATTCCGCTCCTTCGCGACCTCAGCCTGGTCGCCCTGCTCGTCGGCTGCGGGCTTCCCGCCACGCCCACCGACGTCAAGTTCGCCGGCGTCGGCCTCGACCCCGAGGAAATCGGCCCCTCGCCGAGCTACTACGGCGGCGTCATCGAGTACGACTACGTGAACTTCGCCGGCGCCGGGCTGCCGCTGGGGCTGATGGGCCTGGTCTCCTACGACGAGGTCGGGCCGGGCTT
Organism: Deltaproteobacteria bacterium; assembly: GCA_015489145.1. Lineage (GTDB taxonomy): Bacteria > Myxococcota_A > UBA796 > UBA796 > UBA2385 > S143-5. Next base: position 3,940 of record WGAH01000346.1, on the reverse strand, counting down.
CTCCAACATGAAGCCGCCCTACGCCATGGTGACGGGCACCGCCTTCATCATGGACAGCGACCTGCCCGCGACCGACACCCTGTTCGGGACCTTCGGCACCCCGTCGCCGGCGGTGGGCACCTGCTACACGAACTACGAGCCCCGCGCCTACCTCAACAACACCGCCGACGCCGGCGACCACATCACGCTCGCGTCGACCGACGACAGCGACTACTTCGAGTACACGATCGGTCGGCGGCCCTCGCACTGGTTGATGGACAACCAGGAGGCGCTGTTCACCTACTACATGGACCTCGACGCCTACCAGTCCGAGCCGCTCTACGCGCTCGCGCCGGGGGCGAGCGGGTCTCTCGAGAACGCCGAGAAGCGGCTGCTCAAGGCCCCGAACTACAAGCACGGCGCCGAGGTGGAGGTCTCCTTCCCCGGTGGGCTTCCGCCCCACGAGGCGCCCGTCGCCTCGATCCCGATGCCGCTCGCCGCCGACGACGGCAACCACCGCATGATGCTCCCCAACGAGCCCATGGGCGTGATGCTGTCCTGGGTGGGTCCGGTCTACGACGCGCACGGCGAGATGCTCCTGTCCGGCGGCGACGTGGCGGATGGCGGCGGCTACCGCACCTGCTTCCAGTACCTGCGGCACGACGAGAGCCCGGTGGACCCGGCGGACTGCCTGACCCTGCAGGAGCCGCCCTTCGACCCGGACACCGACTTCGAGGAGCTCGTCGCCGAGACGACCAGCAAGGCCCAGATGTACACCGGGCCCTGGGACACCGAGGGCGGCGTGACGCTCCAGTGGCTGCCGGCGGAGGCGCCGGTGGAGGGCGAGTCGGTCACCGTTTCCGTGCGCTTCCTCGGGCCGGTGGACACCGACGACAAGTACAAGCGCGAGGCGCTGGTGCCGGTCGAGGACGAGGACGGCTTCGTCGGCTACCGCGAGGCGACCGCCTGCGAGCAGGAGGGCGACGACTTCCAGTGGGAGGTCGACCCGGGCCTCCTCAAGGAGGACGGCAGCTTCATCGACTCGCTCCAGGGTGAACCGACGCACACGCTGGCCGAGGTGACCTGCACGGTTCCCGACACCGGCGAGTTCACGATCACCAGCGAGATCATCGAGAACGCCATGGACTACGCCCTGCGGCACGACGCCCAGGGGGCGGTCTTCTACATGACGCGAACCACGGCCACCGACATCGACACGCCGCCCGTTCGCGACAAGGACGGCCAGCGGCGCGACATCAGCGCGATTCGGGCCACCAGCGCCAGCGCGGTCATCGGCCGCTTCTGGTGGGATCTCTAGGTCGGCGGAGGACACGATGAACCGCAGCACCCTCACGCTCCTCCTGCTCCTCTCCGCCTGCCAGTTCGGAGACGGCTTCCAGGACTACTACGGCGGCGGTCCCGCCCCGGAGATCAGCGGCCTCAGCGCCACCTCCCAGGAAGGCAACATCGGCGGCGCCACCGTGGTGATCACCGGGTCGAACTTCGGCGGCGATCCCGACGCGATCACCGTGGTCTTCGGCTCGGGCAACGCCCGCATCCTGCGGGTCGAGGGCAGCGAGATCGAGGTCGAGGTCCCCGACGGCCCCATCGAGGGCGGGGCGGTGGACGTCGTCGTCGCCACGCCTTCCGGCCAGACGCGGCTCGAGGACGCCTACGTCTACGACCTGGACAGCATGTTCGGGCAGGAGGGCTTCTACGACGACGAGATCGCCTACGTCGCCATCACCAACGACTACCTGTCCTGCTTCGGCGGCGTCGGGCACCCCTCCGGGGACTGCTCGAACTGGGCGATCTCGGGCATGACCGGCCTCGACGGGCAGGCGGAGGTGATGGACTTCACCTACCCGCGGGCCCACGCCCCCTACACCGGCTACCGCAACGGCTTCGGCGGCGTGACCGACGTCTCGTGGGAGCAGTGGACGGTGGAGGCGCCGCCCTACGACGTCAACACGCTCGACCTCGACGATCTCTACGCCGACCTGCGCGTCGAGATCCAGAACTTCAAGGTCCGCAACGTCGACGTGACCGAGGCGCTGTCCGAGGACGAGCGCAAGGTCTGCCAGGACATGCGGCCCTTCGCCGAGATCTACACCGAGGGCTTCACCGACGGGCTGATGAACAGCGAGCTGGACGACTGCTCGGTGTCCTACGGCCGCGAGTACGACTACGGCGAGGTCGACTACTGCCAGATCCCCGACTACGAGCTGGCCCGCAGCTACCGCTACCAGCCCGACTGGGCCGTCCCGGACAACTTCTTCCAGGGCGTGAACGGCGCGGGGCGCCTGAGCGACGACGAGGTGCCGCGCATCGAGGTCAGCATTCCCGAGATCGGCGTCGACGGCGCCATCGTCACGCTGCCCGAGCCGGCGGTCTTCTACGGCACCGAGGGCTTCCCCTACGGCACCTGGGACGGCTACTGGCAGAGCGTCTACGACGAGGAAACCCTCACCTCGCTGAGCCTGCTGTTCGGGCTCGGGGCCACCTGCCCCGACTCCGACGGCGACGGCGTGACCGAGGCCGAGGACGTGGCCGCGGTCTGGGAGTGGCAGCCCGTCGATTGGGACAGCCTCCTCGCCGACAAGCCGATGGGCGACTCGGTCGTCGACTTCCGCAGCTACGTGAGGGTGAGCATCAGCAGCTTCCAGGACGGCTGGCTGGGGCTGTCCGGCAACCCGGTGCGGGCGACGATCACGGTGCCCGACGCGTACAACGTCGATCCCGAGACCGGCCGCTCCCGTCTCGAGCTCCCGGCCGGGGTCCTCTACCAGTTCCCCTCGGCGATGCAGGACAAGGGCAGCTACTTCCTGTTCGACGGGCTGACCCAGCTCGCCGAGACCGGCTGGTACACCTGGCAGTGGGGCGACCCGGCGCGGCCGAACTACGGCATGATGTTCGCCACCCTCGAGCGCGTCACCGAGTACAAGATCCGCACCGAGTCCGGCGGCTCCCTCATCCTGGCCTACACGACCGGCGACCTCGGCTACACGGCCTACGCCACCCACAACACGGGCGAGGTCTCCTTCAACGACCAGGGGAAGCCGCGCTACTACTACGACACCAGCTTCGTGAACGGGCCGGTGGACGGCACCGACTGCAGCAACTGCGTCGACGGGGACGGCGACGGCTGGACCGACATCGAGGACCCGGACTGCATCTACGGCGACACCGAGTCCGGCTACGGCGACACGACCTGCAACGACGGCATCGACAACGACGGCGACGGCCTGGTCGACGCCGAGGACGACAACTGCGCCACCGCCCTCGACGACGAGACGAATTGCTCGGACGGCGAGGACAACGACGAGGACGGCTGGGTCGACGCCGACGACCCGGACTGCGCCGACGGCGGCGTGGGTGAGTCCGGCTACGGGGACTCGAGCTGCAATGACGGCACCGACGACGACGGCGACGGCTGGGTCGACGCCGAGGACCCGGACTGCCTGGCGGCCGGCGACACCGAGTCCGGCTACGACGCCGAGGCGAGCTGCAACGACGGGGTGGACGACGACGGCGACGGCTGGGTCGACGCCGAGGACCCGGACTGCGAGACCGCCGGCGACACCGAGCAGGGCTACGCCGGCTACCTGTGCAACGACGGCGAGGACAACGACGGGCACGGCGACCCGGACGCCCTCGACTACACCTGCCTGGTGGAAGGGGCCACCCACGTCCGCGAGGAGCCGATCATGCGCGGCACCTGCGCCAACGGCACCGACGACGACGGCGACGGCTACATCGACGCCAACGACCCCGACTGCGAGCGCGACGGGGAGGAGGTCGACGCTTCCTGGGCGCCGGGCAGCGAGGTGGTCGTGCCCGCCTGCTACGACGGCGAGGACAACGACAACGACGGCCTCATCGACAGCGACGACCCGGACTGCACCAACGACGCCGGCGAGGCCGACGGCTGGGTGAACGACGAGTCCGGCGCCTGATCGCC
>WGAH01000345.1 GCA_015489145.1 Deltaproteobacteria bacterium | reverse complement strand
GAGCAGCGCCGCCCCGGCCCTCCCGGGCGAACCCTTCGCGAGAACCCCGAGCGTCCCGACCTTCCTGCACCGAAGCTCCGCCATGATCGCCTCCGCGCCGGCGCCGCCGGCGGCCCCTCCGACGCGCGACCCCCCGCCGGCATTCGACCCGGCCGGGCTGGGAGCGCGGGCTTCCGGGCGGGAACGCCGTGTCGGAGTCTGTCGGCTTCATGACCGCGCAGGGGCCGGGATTCACGAGGCTTCCGGGACCGCTGAGGGTGCTCGATGACGCGGCGGGATGCCGGGTCTACCCGGAGCCGGGAGCGAGGATGCGGCGGCGGGATGCCGCGTCGACGCCGCCCGCTGGCCGATGGTCCGTGGAGCGCCGGTCTCCGGCCGGCATGGAGGCGGCGAGACGCCGCTTCTACGGGGGGGGCGCGCCGGCCGCATCGGCCAGGGCCTCCCGCACCGCCGGGGCCATCGCCTCGGCCACCGCCGCCGCGCCCTCGGGCGAGAGGTGGATCGCGTCGGTGAACCAGGAGGCGGGCGGGAAGGCGCCCAGCTCGGCGGCGAGGTCCACCACCGGCGCCCCCGCCTCGGCGGCGACCTCCCGGATGATCGCGTCGGCCTCCGGCGGCGCCGCCAGGGGCAGGGCGTCCCGGCGCAGGCTCTCGCGCCACCGCTCCAGGGCCGTCGCCTCGTCGCCGGCCAGGCGGGCGCGGTGGGCGGCGATCCACGGGAGGAGCGCGTTGTCCTCGCCGCAGGCCGCCCGGGTCGCCTCGGCGAGGCGGGCCAGCGCCCGGGCGTCCCGGGCGGTGCCGGGCCCCACCGCGTCGAGCACCGGCTGGCAGCGCGCCGGGTCGTCGGCGAGCACCCCTTCGGGCGGCACCCAGGGGTTCCGCATCAGCGTGGCGAGGAGCACCGGCGCCGGGCTTCGCTCCACCGCCTCGGCCAGCTCGACCCGGAACCGGCGGTCCATGCGCGCGCGAACCCGCAGCGCCGCGTCGTCGCTCAGCGCGATCGAGCGGCTGCCCGGCCGCCGCGGCCCGTCGAGCAGGTGCGTCTCCCGCCAGGCCTCCACCGCCCGGTGCAGCCACAGGTGCCCGAGCGCCCGGTAGACCGGCAGCCAGCGCAGGCGGGTCGCCCGCACGGAGCCGTCGAAGATCGTGGCGTTGTAGGCGTTGTGGCCGATGTAGATCAGCGCGAGATCGGGGTCGAGGGGAGCGATCTGCCCCGCGAGCCAGGCGAGGTTGGCCACCTGCAGGCCGTCCACCGCCAGGTTGAGCACCTCCACCCCGGCGAGCGCCCGGGCGAGCTGCTCGGGGACGGCGCGGTTGCGCGGCTCGGCCATCGAGGAGGCGCCGAGGACGACGACCCGCGCCGCGCCCGGCCGCCGCGCCACCGCCAGCCGCCGGGGGTGGGGGATCGGCGGCTGGCAGGCGACCCACGCCTGGCCGCCCTCCACGGCGAGGCGGCACTGGGTGGCCTGCATGACGAGCTGGCAGGGGGGCGGGGGCCCGAGGACCAGGCGCGCGACGCCCTCGCCGGCGGCGAGGAGCGCCGCGGCGACGGCCAGGCCGAGGAGGGCCCGCCAGGGCCGGCTGAGTCGGGGCGGGGCGGAGGGCATCGCACCGCGAGGCTATCGCCGCGCCGCGCCGCCCGCCGGGGTCCCGCCGTCCCGGGCTACCATGCCGGGCCGTGAAGCCGCCCGCCCTTCGCCGCCTCCCCGGTCGCCTCGCCCTCCTCGCCGGCGGGCTGCTCGCCGGCCTGCTCCTCGCCGAGGTCGCGGCGCGCCTCCTCCAGCCCGACGCCGCCGCCGACCTGCTGTTCAACGCGCCGGACAACGCCCCCCTCGGCCTGCACTGCACGGATCGCGAGCTGATCAGCCGCCCCTGCCCGGGCTTTTCCGGGGTGGACGCCTCGCTGGGCTACCGGGTGCGGATCCGGGTGAACGCCCTCGGGCTGCGCGGCCCCGAGCCCGGCCCCGCCTCGGGCGCCCGCTGGCTGGCGACGGGCGACTCCTTCACCTTCGCCGCCCAGGTCGACGAGGACGACACCTTCGTCGCCCGCCTCGGCGCGCGGACGGGCATCGAGTTCTGGAACGCCGGCTCGGACGGCTACGGCACCTGGCAGGCGACGATCCGCTACCGTCGCCTCGACGGACGGCTCGGCGTCGAGGGGGTGCTGCACACCTTCTTCCTCGGCAACGACTTCACCGACGACCGCCTGTTTCCCGTGCTCCGCGAGCAGGTGCGGCGCTCGGGTCGGGCCGACGGCACGCCGATTCCCCGCGAGCCCGCGCCGGCCTGGCGGCGCTTCCTGTCGCGCCACTCCTACCTCTGGGGTCGCCTGCAGATGCGGCGGCGCACGGCCGAGCTGAGCCGGCCCGACAGCCCCGAGCGCGGGCGGTGGCGGAGCGAGCTCGCCCCCTTCACCCGCTCCGGCGCCGGCGAGCTGCGCGCCCTGCTGCCCGAGACCCGCCGCGCCCTCGCCGAGCTGCGCGACGAGACCCGCCGCCGCGGCGACCGCCTCCTCGTCGCCGTCGCGCCGCCGGCCTTCGTCGTCGACGAGACGCGCCTGGCCGCCACCTTCGCCCTGGTCGGCCTGGACCCGGCCGACGCCGACCCCGACGCCCCCGGCCGGGCGGCCCTGGGCCTCCTCGCCGACCTCGGCGTGGAGGCCTGCGACCTCACCCCGGCGCTGCGCGCCGCCCGCGCGGCCGGCGAGCGGGTCTACTTCACCTACGACGGCCACTGGACCCCGGCGGGGCACCGGGTGGTGGCCGAGACGGTGGCGGCGTGCCTGCGCTGAAGGGGGCGCCGCCGGTGCCGGGCTGGGGCGGCGCCTGTCCCGGCGGCTGGATCACGACGAGGATGCCGTCGCGATCGCGGTCGGCCTCCACCGTCCCCGCCGCCGTGCCCACCCCCCCGGAGCCGCTCGGCGGGGCGCCCGGCGCGGACTCGCCGGCGTCGAGGCTGGCCGAGACGAGGTAGACGCCGCCCTTCGGCACGGGAAGCGCGAAGGGCTGCGTCGCCGCGCCCGAGGGCGCGAGGCGGATCTCGGCCGCCGGCGACTGGCCCGGGTAGGGGGCGGCGCCGCCGCGCGCCTCGAAGGCGGTGACGTAGAGGGCCTTGCCGGCGAGCACCCCGGAGGCGGCGCGCACCGTGCCGGCGAGGGTGACGAGCTCGGCGGGCGGCGCGGGGTCCGGGATCGCGGGCACGGTGGGGCGGGCGCAGCGCACCCCCGAGGCCGATCCCGCCACCAGGTCGCTCATGCGGTTGGCGACGCGCATGTTGGTGCCGAAGGTGCTCCAGCCGCCGCCGCGGAGGACGTGGGCCGAGCCGCCGACCGGGCCGCCGGGGTCGGTGCGCGGCGTCTCGGTGTAGACGCGCGGGTTCCAGGCGTCGGCGACGTATTCCCACACGTTGCCGGCCAGGTCGCGGTGCCCGTAGGGACCGGTCCCCTCGGGGAGGCTGCCCACGGGAAGGGCGCTCCCGGCGCACAGGTGGAGGCGGCCTTCCTCGAAGGCCCGGTGGTTGGCGCGCCGGCAGTCGGGCAGCGCGCTTCCCCACGGGTAGGGCCGCAGGTCCTCGGGATCGCAGGCCCGCGGGTCGCCGCCGAGCTCGCAGCCGCCGCGGGCGGCCTTTTCCCACTGGGCCTCGGTGGGCAGCGCCTTGCCCCGGGCGGCGCAGTAGTCGCGCGCCTCCTCCCAGGTGATGCCCTCGGCAGGAAGGGCCTCGGCGTCGGGCTCGTCGGCGCGGGGGCGGCGGAAGTCGTCCCGGGCGGGCCGGCGGCCGGCGGCGGCGAGCCAGGCGGCGAAGTCGGCGGCGGTCGCCTCGTCCCGGTCGAGGCAGTAGCCGGACAGGAACACGACGTGGACCGGCTGCTCGTCGGCGCCGGCCAGCTCCGAGGCGCTGCCCATGAGGAAGGGCCCGGGCCGCACCCACCGCTCGTTGCCCGGGGTGACCGCCGGGTCCCCGTCGTCGCAGTCGGCCCGGTCGGCGGGGAGGGCCGGGCAGGCGAGCGCGCTCGGGAAGCCGTCGCCGTCGGCGTCGGGGCAGTCCTCCGGGGCCGGGAGGACCGGCACCGCCTCCGCCAGCTCGGCCCGCCAGGAGCCCCGCAGGTCCTCGGGGCGGCCGAGGAGGGCGGACAGCTCCGGGGGTGCCGCGGAGGCCCCCGCCGGCGTCGCGGGCGCGGCGCGCCGGGGGGCCGGGGCCGCCGGCGGGGACGCGCGCTCGGCGCGATCCCGGCACGCGGCCGAGCACGCGAGGGCGAGCCAGAAGATCCGGCCGGACGGGGAGAAGCGCATGGCGGCAGGGTAGCAGGGCGCGCCCGGGGGCTTGTGCCGCTCGGGAGCATGGTGCAATATGGGCGCCCCCAAGGAGGAACGCATGAACGGCTGGCTGATCAGGACGCTTTCCGCCTCGCTCGTGCTCGGGCTCGCGGTCGCCTGCGGCGACAAGGGCGACGACAACCCCGCCGAGGGCACGCAGCCCGGCGACTGCACGGACGGCGCCGACAACGACGGCGACGGCGCCTTCGACTGCGACGACGACGGCTGCGCCGGCTCCCCCGACTGCCAGGAGGCCGACGCGGACACCGACACCGACGCGGACACCGACACCGACGCGGACGCCGACGCGGACACCGACACCGACACCGACGCCGATGCCGACGCGGACGCGGACGCCGATGCCGACGCCGACGCGGATGCCGACACGGACACCGACACCGACACGGACACCGACACCGCGCAGCCCGACAGCGACGGGGACGGCGTGCCCGACGCGGTCGACAACTGCCCGGACACCCCCAACCCCGACCAGGCCGACGCCGACGGCGACGGCCTCGGCGACGCCTGCGACGAGCCCTCCGACACCGGCGACACGGGCACCACCCCCGCCGACTGCGGCGTGACGATCACCGTGTCCTCGGGCACGACCTTCACCACGGCCGCCTGGGCCGAGTCGGGCTCGGCGCTCGTGCTGTCGGCCTACGACAGCACCAGCTCCACCGCCTGCGAGATCGCCGCCGACCCGGCGTCCTACTCCGGCGAGATGCTCCAGCTCATCATGGACAGCGTGCCGGCGGCCGGCGACGTCGGCGACATCACCGAGCCCTCGAAGCCCGTCCCCCCGCCGAGCACGATTCCCGCGTTCCTCTTCCTGTCCGACACGAGCGGCAGCGCCCAGTTCGCGACCAGCGGATCGTTCACCGTCGACGCGATCACCTCGGGCAGCGACCTCGTGATCAGCGGACTGAGCGCGTCGTTCGACAGCGGCGACACGGTGTCCGCCAGCAGCCTCACCGCCTGTTACTGCACCGCGCTGGAAGGGGGCGGCACGACCCGCTGAAGCGGCGTCCGCTCCGCGGAGGCGCGTCCCGAGGGGCGCGCGTCCTCGCCCCTCATGGAGGATCCATGGCTCGAGTGAACCCGTTGATGCTGCTTTTCGGCGTCGCCCTCGCCGCGGGCTGCCCGGCGCCGCCCGAAGGAGGCGGTGAGGGCGCACCGCAGCCGCCGGCGAACCAGCAGGCCGCCAGCCCCGCCAGCCCCGCCGCCCAGGGCGCCGAGGGAGGCGGTCCGCCGCCGGTGGCCCAGGGCGACGCGCCGGCCCCCGCCGCCGAGGTCCTTCCCCCCGACCAGCTCAAGTTCAGCCGCTTCATCCAGGCCGACACCCCGACGGTGAAGATCGACGTGGACATCGAGGGCGTGGACGACGGCCAGATCGACTTCCAGACCTTCGACAAGGACGGCGATCGCTGGACGGTGCGGCTCGTCCACACCGACCGCTTCAAGAACGGCCACTACGAGGTCGAGGCGCCGGCGCACTTCGACCAGCCGATCTACGTGTCGGCCTTCAAGGAGCCCCCCGGCAAGGAGGGTCAGGGCGTGGCCGAGGTGTCCGGCGCCCTGCCCGAGCCGATCGAGCTGAACGGGGAAGACGTCCACATCACCGTCAAGATGGGGCAGAAGGCCGACTGGACCAGCCGGGCCGCCCCGTCCCCCGACGCCGCGCTTCCCAACCCGCCGGGCGGTGAGGGGGGCCAGGCGGGGGCGCCCGCCGGGCCGCCGCCGGAAGGCGCCGCCCCGCCGCCGGAAGGCGCCGCCCCGCCGCCGGAAGGCGCCGCCGGGCCGCCGCCGGAAGGCGCCGCGCGGTAGGCGCGCGGTCCGCCGGGGGGAGCGTGACCCGCGAAGACGCCGGGTGGGCGGTCGCCTGGGCCGCCCTCGCCTGCGCGGTCGGCGCCGTCCTGGCCACCTGGCCGCTGGCGCTCGACCCCGGGGCGCTCCCCCACGATCCCAACACGCCCCTGCACGTGCTGGTCGCGAAGTCCCTCGCGGCCGGCGAGCGGCCGGGGCACGTCCCCTTCCTCGCCTGGCCCGAGGGCGTGGACGTGGTGCCCGTCGCCTGGCCGGTCCTCGGCCTCGCGGCGCTGTTCGGGCAGGTCCTGTCGCCGGTGCCGGCCTGGAACCTGGCCCTGGTCGGCTGGATGGCGCTCCAGGGCGCCGGGATGGCCT
>WGAH01000344.1 GCA_015489145.1 Deltaproteobacteria bacterium | reverse complement strand
GTCCAGCGCCGGCGCGCAGGGGCTCATGCAGCTCATGCCGGCCACCGCCGCCCACCTCGGCGTCGCCGATCCGTGGGACCCCGAGCAGAACATCGACGGCGGCACCCGCTACCTTCGCGGCCTGCTCGACCGCTTCGGCGACCTCCGACGGGCCGTCGCCGCCTACAACGCGGGACCGGCGAACGTCGAGAAGTACGGCGGCATCCCGCCCTTCGCCGAGACCCGCACCTACGTGGTCCGCGTGATGGACCTCTACGACCTCTTCCGCTTCGAGCGGCCGATCGCCGGCGCGGGCCGCGTGGTCGCCCCGGCCACCGTCGAGCTGGTCGCCGCCCCGGCCGGGCCCGAAGCGGCGCCCTCCGCGGCCGAGCCCTCCCCGGAGCCCGGCCTGTCCGGGACCGACTGGGCCGCGGTCCTCACGGGAAGCCGATGAAGCACCCCCGCTTCTGGAATCTCCCCAACATCCTCACCCTGCTGCGCATCCTCGCGGTGCCGGTGATGGTCTGGCTGCTGTGGGAGGAACCCGCCACCTGGAGCCGCAGCCTCGCCGCCTTCGCCACCTTCGTCGGCGCCATGCTCACCGACATCCTCGACGGCTGGCTGGCGCGCCGGTGGAACCTCGTCAGCCCGGTCGGGGCCTACCTCGACCCCCTCGCCGACAAGCTCATGGTGGCGACCACCCTCATCATGCTCATCCCCATCGGCTGGGTGCCCGCCTGGCTGGTGGCCCTGCTGCTCTGCCGCGAGCTGGCGATCACCGGCCTTCGCGGCATCGCCAGCCAGCACGGCATGGTGCTCTCCGCCAGCTCGCTGGGCAAGTTCAAGACCGCCTACCAGTCCACCGCCCTGGGCTTCATCCTCTTCCACGTCCCGGTGCTGGGCATCCACCCGCAGCCCTCCGGGCTGCTGCTGCTCTACGTCGCGACCTTCTTCTCGATCGCGAGCGCCGTCGAGTACTTCGCCCTGTTCTTCCGCGAGGTCCGGGCCACCGGGGCCTGAGGCGGTTTCAGTCGGGCTCCGCGGCGTCCAGCCAGTCCCGGTAGCGGGCGAGGCCCTCGTCGAGGGTCACCGTCGGCCGCCAGCCCAGGGCCTCGCGCGCCGCCCGGTTGTCGGCCAGGGTCGCCGGCACGTCTCCCGGCTGCTCGGGAAGCCGCTCCACGGCGACCGTCCGCCCCGCGGCGCGGGCCACCCGCTCCACGAGGCGGTCGAGGCGGACCGGCTCGCCGGAACCCACGTTGAGGACGGCGAAGCCGAGGGGCCGGTCCAGGGCCCGGAGGACCGCGTCCACCGCGTCCGAGACGTAGGTGTAGTCGCGGCTGCTGTCCCCGTCGCCGAAGACGGGGAGCGGCCGGCCGGCCCGGGCCAGGCGGAAGAAGCGGGCGATGGCCATGCCCGGGCGCTGCCGGGGGCCGTAGGCGGTGAAGAAGCGCAGGCAGGTGACGGGCAGCCCCCAACCCGCCCAGGCCGCGTGGGCCAGCAGCTCGCCGGCCCGCTTGGATGCGGCGTAGGGGCTCACCGGGCGGTCGGCCGGGGCGTCCTCGCGAAAGGGCAGCGGGGTGCTCGCCCCGTAGACGCTCGAGGAGCTTGCGAAGACGACCCGGGCCCCGGCACGCCGGGCCGCGTCGAGGAGCACCGCGAAGCCCCGCACGTTCACGTCCTGGTAGAGCGCCGGGGAGCGCAGGCTCTCGCGCACCCCCGCCCGGGCGGCCAGGTGCGCCACGGCGTCGACGCCCTCGACCAGCCGCGCGACGGCGGCGGGGTCGCGGACATCGCCCTCCACCACCCGGTCGCGGAAGGCGGCGACGTTGCGCCGCTTGAGGGCCGGGTCGTAGGCGTCGTCGAAGGCGTCGAGCACCCGCACCTCGTCGCCGCGGGCCAGCAGGGCCTCGACGAGGTGGGAGCCGATGAAGCCCGCGCCACCCGTGACCAGGACCCGCATGCCTCCTCCTCTCCGCCGGGGGCGCCGCCCGGGCCCCTGGCGAACGGTTAGCACGCCGCAGCCCCCCGGCCGAGGAGGAGCGGGTGCTGCTCGACGGTGCATGGCGACTGGCGCGTCCCCTGGCGTTCCGGCTCGACGCGGAACGGGCCCACGATCTCGTGCTGCGCGGCATCGCCCGGCCGCCGGTGCCCGCGCTTCTCCGGCGGTTGGCGCCGCCCCCCTCCCCCACCCTCGCCGTCGAGCTGGCCGGCCTGCGCCTCGCCAGCCCCGTGGGCCTCGCCGCGGGCATGGACAAGGACGGGGTGGCGGTCCCCGCCTGGGAGGCCCTGGGCTTCGGCTTCATCGAGCTCGGCACCGTCACCCCCCGCCCCCAGCCGGGAAACCCGCGGCCCCGCCTGTTCCGCCTGGTCCCCGAGCGGAGCCTGGTGAACCGCATGGGCTTCAACAACGCCGGCGCCGAGGCCCTGGCCCGCACCCTCGCCGCGCTGCGCGCCCGCCGGCCGCCGACCGTGCCCGTCGGCGCCAACATCGGGCGCAACAAGACCACCCCCAACGAGGAGGCTCCCGCCGACTACGCGGCGGCGGCGGCGGCGCTGCGGGAGGTGGTGGACTGGATCACCGTCAACGTCAGCTCGCCCAACACCCCCGGCCTCCGGGACCTCCAGGCCGGCGAGGGCATCGCGCGCATCCTCGACGCCGTGCTGCCCGCCGCCGGGGGCCGACCCGTCTTCGTCAAGCTGTCGCCCGAC
>WGAH01000343.1 GCA_015489145.1 Deltaproteobacteria bacterium | reverse complement strand
GGCGGAGGGGAGGGACGAGGAGGACGGTCGCCGCCGCGAGGAGGCCGAGGCCGGCGCCGAGGTGCCACCGCTGCATCGCTTGCTCCGGGGTGGGGTCGGCCCGCCAACGCGGCGGCCCCCGCGGCGCTTACACCCGTCGCTCCGTTCCCTTGCGACCCGGCCCGTCACGCCGGGCGGTCGCCGCCCGCCGACCTGGGACCGATGCCGCGCCCCGGCCCGCGCCGTCCCGCCGGGTTATCGCGCCGCCCCGGGGCGCCCGCCCCGTCGAGGAGATCCCATGAGCGAGCACGAGGTCGTCGAGGAGCACGAAAAGGGGCGCGAGGCCTTCGAGTCGGAGGAGGCCTACCGGCTGCACTGCCTGCGCCACTCCACCGCCCACGTCATGGCCCAGGCGGTGATGCGCCTCTTCCCGGACGCCAGCCTCGCCATCGGCCCGGCCATCGAGGACGGCTTCTACTACGACATCGACCTGCCGCGCACCGTCGGCCCCGAGGACCTCGAGGCCATCGAGCGCGAGATGAAGCGCATCGTCAAGGAGAACCAGCGCTTCGAGCACGAGCGCTGGGACCGGGAGACCGCCCGCGCCTTCTTCGCCGAGCGCGGCCAGGCCTTCAAGCTCGAGCTCATCGACGGCATCCCCGACGACGAGGTCAGCATCTACCGCAACCGCGCGAAGGACGGCTCCGAGTTCGTCGACCTCTGCCGCGGCCCCCACGTCATGCGGACGGGGCAGTGCAAGCACTTCAAGCTCCTGCGCGTCTCCGGCGCCTACTGGCGGGGCGACGCGAAGAACAAGCAGCTCCAGCGCATCTACGGCACGGTCTGGCCCACCCGCAAGGAGCTCGACGCCTACCTCTACCGGCTCGAAGAAGCGAAGAAGCGCGACCACCGCCGCCTCGGCCAGCAGCTCGAGCTGTTCATGTTCCACGAGTACGCGCCGGGCTCCGCCTTCTGGCTGCCCGCCGGCGAGCACATCTACAACCTGCTCAGCCAGCGCATGCGCACCCTGCTCGCCGCCGAGGGCTACCACGTCGTCAAGACGCCGATGGTCTTCGACAAGAAGCTGTGGGAGACCTCCGGGCACTGGCAGCACTACAAGGACGACATGTTCTGGTTCCCGGAGGACCACGACGCCGAGGACGGCGAGGAGGGCCGCATCCTCGCCCTGAAGCCGATGAATTGCCCCAGCCACATGCTGATCTTCGGCGCCCAGCGGCGCAGCTACCGCGAGCTGCCCTACCGCATCCACGACCAGGGGGCGCTCCACCGCAACGAGCTGTCCGGCGCGCTGAGCGGCCTCACCCGGGTCCGCCAGTTCCGCCAGGACGACGCCCACATCTTCTGCGCCGAGGACCAGGTCGGCGACGAGGTGGCGCGCCTCATCGACCTGCTCGACCGGGTCTACGGGGCCTTCGGCCTCGGCTACCGCGTGGTCTTCTCCACGCGCCCCGAGGAGCGCCTCGGCGACGACGCCCTGTGGGACAAGGCGGAGGCCGCCCTCGAAAAGGCCCTCCAGGACAGCGGCCTCGACTACAAGCTCGCCCCGGGTGACGGCGCCTTCTACGGGCCGAAGATCGACATCTACCTCGTCGACGCCCTCGAGCGCGCCCACCAGTGCGCCACGATCCAGGCCGACTTCCAGCTCCCGCGCCGCTTCGGCCTCAGCTACGTCGGCGCCGACAACCAGCCCCACGTGCCGGTGGTGCTCCACCGGGCGATCTACGGCTCCTTCGAGCGCTTCATCGCCATCCTCATCGAGCACTACGCCGGGCGCTTCCCGGTGTGGCTCGCCCCCGAGGCCGTGCGGGTGATGACGGTGTCGGAGAAGTCCCTGGAGCACGGCCGCAAGGTCACCGAGGCCCTGCGCGCCGCGGGCATCCGGGTCCACTTCGACGATTCCGACGCCAAGATCGGCTACAAGATCAAGATGTGCCACGAGCGCAAGGTGCCCTACATGGCGATCATCGGCGAAAAGGAGCTCGCCGCCGGCACCGTCAGCGTGCGCTCCCGCGACGAGGGCGACCTCGGCAGCATGACCGTCGAGGCCTTCGTCGCCCGGGTGGCGGAGGAGGCGAAGCCGCGCCTGTAGCAGCCTCCCCCCGAGAACGCGAAACGCCCCGGCTCCGGCGAGCCGGGGCGCGGCGTGCCGGGGACGGCCCGGTCAGGCGATGGTGACGTTCGGGTCGAGGTAGACGTCCTGGATGGCGTTCAGCAGCTCGACGCCCTGCTCGCGGGGCTTCTGGAAGGCCTTTCGCCCGCTGATCAGGCCCATGCCGCCGGCCCGCTTGTTGATCACCGCGGTGCGGACGGCCTGGGCGAGGTCGCCGGAGCCGGTGCTGGCGCCGCCGGAGTTGATGAGGCCCACGCGGCCCATGTAGGTGTTGGCGAGCTGGTAGCGGGTGAGGTCGATGGGGTGGTCGCTGGCGAGCTCGTCGTAGATGCGCTTGTCGAACTTGCCGTAGCTGGTGCCGCCGGCGTTCATCGCGATGTAGCCGCCGTTCAGCGTGGGCTGCTTCTGCTTGACGATGTCGGCCTCGATGGTGGCGCCGATGTGGTTGGCCTGGCCGGTGAGGTCGGAGGCGGTGTGGTAGTCCTTGCCGTCGCGCTTGAAGGCGCTGTTGCGGAGGTAGCACCACAGGATCGTGCCCATGCCCAGCTCGTGGGCGTGCTGGAAGGCCTGGCTGACCTCCTGGATCTGCCGGTCGGACTCCGGGGCGCCGAAGTAGATCGTCGCGCCGACGGCCACGCAGCCCATGTCCCAGGCCTGCTCGACCTGGGCGAACAGGATCTGGTCGAAGGTGTTGGGCCAGGTCAGCAGCTCGTTGTGGTTGATCTTGAGGATGAAGGGGATCTTGTGGGCGTAGCGCCGGGCGACGCTGCCGAGGACGCCCAGCGTGCTCGCCACGCCGTTGCAGCCGCCCTCGATGGCGAGCTGCACGATGTTTTCGGGGTCGAAGTAGTCGGGGTTGGGGGCGAAGCTGGCCGCCGCCGAGTGCTCGATGCCCTGGTCGACCGGCAGGATGCTCAGGTAGCCGGTGCCGCCGAGGCGGCCGTGGCCGAACAGGCGGGCGAGCGAGCCGATCACGCGGATGTTGCGGTCGGACGGGGCGAAGATGCGGTCGACGAAGTCGGGGCCGGGCAGGTGCAGGCGCTCCTTGGGGATGCCGGTGCAGGTGTGCTGGAGGAGGTCGTCGGCCTCGTCGCCCAGCAGCTCGACGATGCGGTCGGTGGTCATGGCTTCGCTCCGTGGTTCGAAGGGGGCCTTGGGGGACGCCGGAAACGCGGCGCGCGAGAGCCCTATCCATCGGCCTGCCCGCCGTCACCTCCGGGGCGACGGGGCGGGGCGCGTCGCCGGGGAAAAGGCCCGCCGCCGTGCCTTCGGGGGCCGCCCTTGGTTACCATGCACGCGGCGCCGGCGCGGTTCGAGGGAGGCCGCCCGGCTCCGCGAGGGCTCCATGCGAACGGTGGCGGTGCTGGCGATCCTCGTGGCGGGCCTCGGGCCGGCGGCGCGGGCCGCCTGCCCGGCGACGAGCGGCGACCTCGCCGTGGCGCTGGGCCGCGCCGACGACGCCTGGGTGGCGATGGACCTCGACGGCTTCAACCGGGCCGCCGAGGAGGCCCGCGAGACCCTGTCCTGCCTGTCGCTTCCGGTGACCCCGGCCGACGCGGCGGCCTTTCACCGCATGGAGGCGCTGGCGGCCTGGGTCCGCAAGGATCGCGACGCCACCGTGGCCGCGTTCCGGGCGGTGGTCGAGGTGCAGCCGGACTACGCGATTCCCGAGACCGTCGCCCCCCCGGGCAACCCGCTTCACGCGGCCTTCGAGGAGGCCCGCGGCGCGAAGCGCTCGCCCCGCGCCGGGGTCTACGTCCCGCCCGGCTCGGTGCTGTGGGTGGACGGCGCGCGCACGAACACCCAGCCCATCGAGCGGCCGGCGGTCGTGCAGGTCAGCGACGACGAGGGCGCGGTCACCTGGTCGGGCTGGCTGGCGCCGGGCGACGCCCTGCCGCCCATCGCCGGCACGGTGCAGCCGGTGGCCGAGTGCGAGGGGACGCGGGTGAACGCCCCGCTGCTCGCCGGTGCCGCCCTGGGGCTGGCCGCGGCGGGCGGCCTGTTCGCCCTGGCCGCCGACGCCCGCGTCCGCGAGGTCGACCCGGCGACCCCGGACGGCGACCTGGACGCCCTGGAGCAACGGGCGCGGGCCGGCCTCGTCGGCTCCGGGGTGGCCCTGGGCTGTCTCTTATACACAT
>WGAH01000342.1 GCA_015489145.1 Deltaproteobacteria bacterium | reverse complement strand
GGTCGAAGGCCAGGCCGCGCCCTCGAGGCCTGGCGCGGCCTGGCCTTCGACCTGCCGCCAGGCGACCCGCGCCTGCGGGCCATTCACGAGGGCGGCCCGGCCCCCACCCCGCCCCTCGACAACCTCGTCGGCGCCGCGCGGGCCTGGCAGGAGCACCCGGAGTGGATGGACTTCCTCGACCCGGACTCGCCGGTCCACCGCGCCAAGCGCATCGAGCGCGACCTCTATCTCGACCGCTGGGCCGCCCACCTGCCGCCCGGCTCCCGGGTGCTCGACCTCGGCGGCGGCGCCGGGCGGTTCACGACCTGGCTCCTCGACTGGCGCTGCGAGGTCGAGCTGGTCGACCCCGACCTGCGCGCCCTGTGGCGGGCCGTCTCCCACGCGGCCGGCCGCGACGGCAGCCTCGACGTCCACTGGACCACGGGCGGGGCGCTGCCCGACCTGCGGCCCGTCGACGCGGTGATCGCCGCCGAGGTCCTCTGCTACGCCGAGGATCCCGAGCGCATCCTCGACGGCATCGCCCGGGTGCTGCGCCCCGGCGGCACGCTGCTGTGCAGCGTCGAGGCCCGCTGGGGCTGGGCGATGGCGACGGACGCCGCCGCCGGCAGCGTCGAGGCCTTCCTCGCCCGCGAGCCCGGCGACGGCCGCCCCCTCGTCGTCCACGTCCCCGGCGACCGCTGGGTCCGCACCTACGACCGCGACGCCTTCGCCGCCCTCCTCGAACCGCGCTTCGAGATCCTCGACCTGGCGCCCACCCACTACACCTGGGGCGGCCCCTTCGAGCTCGCCGCCGAGCCCGCCGACCTCGACGCCGCCCGCGAGCTCGAGGCCCGCCTGCGCCGCCACCCGGTCGCCGCCCCCCTCAACCGCGCCTGGACGGCGACGGCCCGCCTCCGCGACTGAGCGCGCCGGTCGGGCTACCTTGCCCCCATGCGCGTGCTCCTCGTCCAGCCCCCGCGCCCCTACTGGCCGTTCACCAGCGAGGGCGACAACTTCCTGCTCCACCAGGCGCTGCCGGCCCTCGCCGGCGCCCTGCGCGAGGCCGGCGTCGAGGTTCACGTCATCGACGCCATGCCCCTGCACATGGGCTGGCGCACCCTGGCCGAGGAGGTGCGCCGCCTCGACCCCGACGTGGTGGGCTGCGGCGAGAACCACGCCCTCTACGCGAAGCAGGCCCTGCGCTTCTTCCGCCTGGTCCGCGAGGTCGCGCCCCGCGCCTTCACCGTGGCCGGCGGCGGGCACTTCACCAACCTCGCCCACCGCTACGTCGGCCCCGGCTCCGACATCGACGCGGTGGTCGTGGGCGAGGGCGAGGTCACCATCGTCGAGCTCGTCCGCGCCCTCGCCTCGGGCGGGGATCTCTCCGAGGTGGACGGCCTCGTCTGGCACGACGGCGAGCGCCTCGTCCGCAACCGGCCCCGGGCCCTGGTCCACGACCTCGACCAGCTCCCGATGCCCGCCTACGACCTGATGCCGATGCACCTCTACGGCAAGAGCCGCTACCTGTTCAGCCCCGGCGGCACCACGATCCACCACAGCCGCGGCTGCGTGAGCAACTGCAGCTTCTGCGCCTGGTGGACGACGATGGCGAAGCGGGTGCCCGACGGCGACGGCGAGCGCCTCCAGCCCCGGTGGCGCACCAAGAGCGTCGACCGCACGATGGCCGAGCTCGAGCTGCTCTACCACCGCTACGGCAAGCGCAGCTTCGTGTGGGTGGACGAGAGCTGGAACATCGACAGCCGCTGGAGCGACGCCTTCGCCGACGCCCTGCTCCGCAGCGGCATGAAGACGAAGTGGTTCGCCTTCATGCGCGCCGACGGCATCCTGCGCGACGAGGAGCGCGGCATCCTCGAAAAGCTCGTCCGCGCCGGCCTCAGCCACATCCTCATCGGGGTGGAGCGCGCCGAGGACGACGACCTCGCCAGCCTCGACAAGCGCTTCTACCGGGGCGGCACCGCCGAGCGCGCGCTCCGCATCTTCAAGGAGCGCTACCCGGAGGTGTTCCTGCAGGCGACCTTCATCGTCGGCGTGCGCGACGAATCCCGCGAGAGCCTTCGCCGGCAGGTCGAGCTGGCGAAGCGCCTCGACATCGACTTCCCGGCCTTCCACCCGATCACGCCGGTGCCCGGCACGCCGATCTACGACGAGGCGATTCGCGAGGGCTGGATCACCGAGGACGACTTCGACGAGTTCGACTGGATGACCCCGGTGCTCGACAGCCGCTACCTCACCCGCGAGGAGATCGCCGAGGAGCTGTACCGGATGAACCGGCAGTTCGTGAACAACCGCTGGCTGCTCCGGGGGCTGTTCAGCCGCGTGGACTACAAGCGCGACATGTACATCTGGTTCGCCAAGGTCGCGGCGAAGGGGGCCTGGGAGGCGATCAAGCGCCGGGTGGACCCCTTCGACCCCGAGCACTACCAGCAGCTCGTCACCCCGGACTGGTACGAGACCTGAACCGCCGGCGATCAGGTCCGCAGGCGGAGGATCCGCACCGCGCCGACCAGGACGGCGAGGGCCACCGCGGTTCCGACGACGAGGTCGGGCACCGGCGAGCCCGTCGCCCCCACGAGCACGCCGGCGACGATGACCCCGAGGTTCGCCAGCGCGTCGTTGGTCGTGAAGATCCAGCTCGCCCGGAGGTGGACCCCGCCCTTGCGGTGGCGGGCGAGGAGGGCGACGCTCGTGAGGTTGGCGACGAGGGCGAGGAAGGCCACGCCGATCATGAGGGCGCCCACCGGCTCGCCGCCGACCACCGCCCGGCGGACCACCTCGCCGAGGGCGCCGAGGGCGAGGACGAGCTGCAGCAGGCCGGCGGCGCGGGCGGCGCGGGTCTGGGCCCCGGCGACGCGGCCGACCACGTACAGCGACAGGGCGTAGACCATCGCGTCGGCGAGGTTGTCGAGGGAGTCGGCGATGAGGCCCGTCGACCGCGCGACGAAGCCCAGGACCAGCTCGACGAGGAACATCGCGGCGTTGATCGCGAGGACCTGCCGGAGCACCCGGCGCTCGTCCGCGGCGGCGGCGGAATCCACCTCGGCGGTGGCCATCTCGCCCTCGGCGAGGGGGGCGGTGTCCTCGATGCGCGCGCCGAAGCCGAGGGGTTCCAGCGCGCCGAGCAGCGGCCCGGCCTCGCCCTCGTGCACCACGACGAGGCGCCTCGCGTCGAGGTCGAAGTCGAGGGCGGCCACGCCCGGCACGCCGTCGAGGGCCATGCGGACCAGCCGCTCCTCCGAGGGGCAGTCCATGCCGGGAATCGCGAAGCGGGTGCGCGAGAGGGTCGGCGCCATCGGGACCTCCGGGGCGGCCGACGGCCTTCGCCCTTCGCCGCCCTTGCCACCCTACCCCATTCAGGCTAGAGTTGCACAACTGCTCAAACGAGCTGGGAGCCCCGTGGCCGACACCTGCCAGGTCCACAGCGTCGACCCCGAGCGCGTCGCCCGCGCCCGCAAGGCCCTGCTGCCCGACGACGAGGCCCGGCGGGTCGCCGACCTGTTCAAGGTCCTCGCCCACCCCACCCGCCTCGGCATCCTCCGGGCGCTGGCCGCCGAGACCCTGTGCGTCTGCGACCTCGCCGAGCTGCTGGGCCTGAGCGTCTCGGCCGTCTCCCACCAGCTCCGCGACCTGCGCCGCCTGGACCTCGTGCGGCCCCGCCCCGAAGGCAAGCTCGTCTACTACGCGATCCGCGACCCCTTCGTCGTCGACCTGCTCGAACGCGGCGTGCGCCACCTCCACCCCGGGGAGGCCCCGTGAACGGCCGGCGCTGGCGCGCCCTGCTCCGCCGCCTCGTGGCGGTGGTTCTGATGCTCGCCTTCTTCCCCGGCACCGCCGAGCTGGCCGAGACCGCCGAGCACCTGCTGCACGACGGGCACCTGCCCCACAGCAGCGTCCACCGCGACCAGGACCGCCCCGAACCCGGCCACGAGCACCCCGACGCCGGCTCGGCCTGCACCCTGGCCTGCGCCTGTC
>WGAH01000341.1 GCA_015489145.1 Deltaproteobacteria bacterium | reverse complement strand
CGCCCGGCGAGGAGCGAGGGCATGGCGAAGAATCCCTACATCGACCACGAACCGCCGCCTCCCCCGAAGCGCCCCTACCGGCTGGTGCTGCGAAACACGGGGCAGGTGATCGAGGTGGACCCGGAGCGGCTCCCCGAGGGGCAGGACGGCCTGCCGGGCTCGATCCTGTCGCTGCTCCTCGCCGCCGGGGTGGACGTGGAGCACGCCTGCGGCGGGGTCTGCGCCTGCTCCACCTGCCACGTCTACGTCCACCGGGGCTACGACTCCGCGCCTCCGCCCATCGAGGAGGAGGAGGACCAGCTCGACTACGCGCCGGCGGTCACCGACGCCTCGCGCCTGGCCTGCCAGTGCGTGCCCGACGGCAGCGCCGCGGAGGTCGAGGTCGAGATCCCCGGCTGGTCGCGCAACGAGGTCAAGGAGGAGCACTGATCCGGCCGGCGGGGCCGGAGCGGGCGGAATACGGGCCGGAGCATGGTTCGGGAGACCACCCTCCGATCCCTGGCGCTGCTCCTCCTGGTCGTGGCGGCGGGCACCGTCGGCTACGTGCTCATCGAGGGCTGGCCGGTCCGCGACGCCCTGTGGATGGTGTTCATCACCCTGTCCACCATCGGCTTCAGCGAGGTCCAGCCGCTGTCGGAGGCCGGGCGGCTGTTCACGATGGCCCTGGTGGTCGGCGGGCTGGGCGTGGGCACCTACGCGCTGAGCCAGGTGGGCCGGGCGGTGGTCGAGGGCGAGTTCGCCACCTGGATGCGCGAGCGGCGGAGGAAGCGGATGATGAAGGCACTCGAGGACCACTTCATCGTCGTCGGCTACGGCCGGCTCGGCCGGGTGGTCGCCCGGGAGCTCGCCAGCGGCGGCTACCCGGTCTGCGTGGTGGAGCGGAACCACGAGCCAGGGCTCAGCTTCGAGTCCGAGGGATTCCTCGTGATCTTCGGGGATGGCGCCGACGACGACGTCCTGCGGGAGGCGGGCATCGAGCGCGCCCGGGGCGTCGCGATCACCGTGGCGCCGGTGGCGGAGGCGATCTTCGTCACCCTCTCGGCCCGCCAGCTCAACCCGACGGTGCCGATCCTCACCCGGGTCGACAGCGACGCCAGCGCCGTCAAGGCCCGCCGCGCCGGGGCGAGCCAGGTGGTGAGCCCGCACGCGATGGGGGCCTGGCGCATGGCCCTCGGCCTCGTCCGGCCGCACACCACCACGCTCATCGACCTCGCCACCCTCGCCGAGCACGACGAGATCATGCTCGACGAGATCGTCGTGACCGCAGAGAGCGGCTGGGTGGGCTCGACCCTGGCCGAGCTCGGCCTCAGCCAGCGCTACGACCTGCTCGTCGTCGGCATTCGCCGGGCCCACGGGGGACTGGTGCCGACGCCGCGGGGCCACACGGCCATCGAGGCGGGCGACATCCTCATCGTCCTCGGCGAGCCCAAGGACGTGGCCCGCCTCGCCGGCCTGGTCGGGGGCTCGGTGCAATGAGCGGGGCTCCCGGGCCGTAGCCCCGGGGCCGGCATCACGCGGAGGCGTCCATGAGCACGGAGGAGCCGCAGGGGCGGAGCGGGGAGGGGCGGCTGGTGGCGGCCGCCTGGGGCGCGTTCCGGCGGGCCCTGCTCGCCGGCTTCATCGTCATCGCCCCCCTCGGCCTCACCATCTGGGTGTTCACGGGCCTGGTCCACCTCGCCGACGGGATGATCCGCATCCTGCCGACGCCCCTGCAACCGGAGAGCTGGCTGGGGCACCCGCTCCCGGGCCTCGGCGTGCTGCTCACGGTGGCGGTGGTGGCCCTGGTGGGCATGGCCACCCGGTACTACGCCGGGCGGCGCCTGGTCGAGCTGACCGAGGCCGTCGTCGACCGCATGCCCTTCCTCGGCAGCATCTACCAGGGCACCAAGCAGCTCGTCGAGACGATGGCCTTCCAGAAGGGCACCGCCTTTCGCACGGTGGTGCTCGTCGAGTACCCCCGGCGCGGGACCTGGTGCCTCGCCTTCCTCACCGACCCGCGGGCCGGCATCCGGGTGGAGGGCGCCGAGGACGCCGACCTGGTGAGCGTGTTCCTGCCGACGACCCCCAACCCGACCAGCGGCTTCTTCCTGCTGCTGCCCCGGGAGGACGTGCGGATCCTCGACCTGAGCGTCGAGGAGGCCTTCAAGCTCATCATGTCGGCGGGCATCGTCCGGCCCGAGGAGCCGCGCCTCGCCCGGCGTTCAGGCGATCCAGGTCGGCGCGTTCCCCGGGGGCGGGACGAGCCCCTCGGCGGCGAGGGATCGCCAGCCGTCCCGCCCGATGACGACGTGGTCGAGCACCCGGATGCCCACCACCTCGCCCGACTCGACGAGGCGGCGGGTGACGGCCCGGTCCTGGGGGGAGGGGCTCGGGTCCCCGGACGGGTGGTTGTGCGCGAGGATGACGGCGGCGGCCCCGTGGGCGAGGGCGGTGCGGAACACGACTGAGGGCTCGACCACCGTGGTCCGGGTGCCGCCCTGGCTCAGCCGGCGCAGGGCGAGCACGCCGTTCTGGTTGTCGAGGAACAGGCCGTAGAACTCCTCGACCGGCCGCCCGGCCAGGCGGGGGCGCAGCCAGGCCACCGCGTCCTCGGGCCCGCGGACGCGCTCGGGGCGGGGCGGCGGGGCGCGAAGGG
>WGAH01000340.1 GCA_015489145.1 Deltaproteobacteria bacterium | reverse complement strand
GGGGGTGGCCAGCGAGGTGGGGCGGGGGACGGTCTTTCGCTTGCGCTTCCCCCTGGCGGTGCAGGAGGATGCGGGCGACGGGAGGGACTCTTGAGCGAACACGGACAGGCCGAGGGGGCGCCGGCGCCGGTGGAGGGCGCCCGGGTGCTGGTCGTCGACGACGACCTCTCCCTGCGCGAATTCCTGACCATCCTGCTGGAGCGCGACGGCTACGCGGTGCGGGCGGTGGCCTCGGGCGAGGAGGCCCTCGCCGAGGCCGAGCGCGACTGGCCCGACCTGGTGCTCACCGACCTGAACATGCCGGGCATCGACGGGCTGGAGCTCCTCGGCGCCCTCAAGGAGCGCGGGGCGCGGGCGGGGCGCGATGTCGAGGTCATCGTCGTGACGGCCTACGGCAGCACCGCCTCGGCGGTGGAGGCGATGAAGCTCGGCGCCGCCGACTACGTGACCAAGCCCTTCAACAACGACGAGCTGCGCCTGCTGGTGCGCCGGGCCCTGGGGCGCCGGGCGCTGGAGGCCGAGAACCTGCGGCTGAAGGCGGCGCTGCAGGGGCGCTACCACTTCGGCAACCTCGTCGGCTCCTCGCCGGCCATGCAGGAGGTCTACGACCTGATCCGGCGGGTCAAGGACACGCGCATCAGCTGCCTGATCACCGGCGAGACCGGCACGGGCAAGGAGATGATCGCCCGGGCGATCCACTTCAGCGGGGTGCGGGCCGACCACCCCTTCGTCGCCGTCAACTGCGGGGCCATCCCGGAAAACCTCGTCGAGAGCGAGCTGTTCGGGCACGTCAAGGGCGCGTTCACCGGCGCGGTGCGCGACAAGACCGGGCTCATCGTCTCGGCGCACCGCGGAACCCTGTTCCTCGACGAGGTGAACTCCCTGCCCCTCGCCCAGCAGGTCAAGCTCCTGCGGGCGATCCAGGAGCGGCGGGTCACCCCGGTCGGCGGCACCCGCGAGATCGAGGTGGACGTGCGGATCCTCGCCGCGTCCAACGCCGACCTCGAAGACGTCGTCGCCCGGGGCGAGTTCCGCGAGGACCTCTACTACCGCCTCAACGTCGTGCAGATCGCGGTGCCGCCGCTCCGGGAGCGCCCCGCGGACCTCGTGGAGCTGGTGCGCCACTTCGTGCGCCACTTCGCCGAGGAGTACGGCAAGCCGGTCACCGGGGTGTCTCCCGACGCCCTCGACCGGCTGAAGGCCTGGCCCTTTCCCGGCAACGTCCGGGAGCTGCAGAACACGATCGAGCGGGCGGTCGCCCTGTGCGCCGGGCCGGTCATCGGCGTCGAGGACCTGCCCCCGCGCCTCGCCCGGTCGATGAGCGCCGAGGTCACCGAGGAGGTGCCGCGCTTCCCGCCCGAGGGCGTGAACCTCGACGCGATGCTCGCCCGCTTCGAGCGGCGGTGGCTGCTGGCGGCCCTGGAGGCTTCGGGGGGCAACAAGACCCAGGCCGCCGGCCTGCTCGGCATGTCCTTCCGGTCCTACCGCTACCGCCTCGCCAAGCACGGCCTCGACGGCTGAGGGGGCCGGCACGGTTCTTGATCGGGGGGGACTCCACCGAAGCGCCCTTCCAACCGGGCGCACGGAGGGGTCCATGCGCGGATTCACGCTGGTCGAGCTCATGATCGTGGTGGCGATCATCGGCATTCTCGCCGCCATCGCCATTCCCAACTGGTACGACCTCCAGGCGCGGGCCAAGCGGGCCGAGGTGCCGCCGAACGTCACGGCGATCAAGACCCACGAGGAGGGCTACGACGCGGTCCACGACGGCTACGTCGAGCAGGCCACCTTCTGGCCGGACGCCAGCCCTGGCAAGCACCCGCGGGCCTGGACCACCGGCTCGGGCTTCGACAGCCTCGGCTGGGCGCCGGACGGCGAGGTGCGGGGCAGCTACAGCGTCGTGACCACGAGCACGACGGACTTCCGGGTGGTGGGCATCACCGACGTGGACGGGGACGGCAGCCAGGCGCGCTTCACCGCGACCCGCTCGATCGCCGCCACCCTGGTCACGCCGGGGGATGTCTACTGAGCCCCACCTGACGCGCCGCGTCGGACTGACGAAAAGCGTCACCCCCCGGGTGACGCTTTTCGTCAGTGACGGTTCGGTGACGGCGGACCCGGGGGGCCGGAAGATGGAAAAACGCGCCTTGGCCCGTCCGGCGCGAAGTTGGCACGCCGCTTGCTTGTAGGAAGGGCAGCGGGCGCAAGCCCCCTTCCCACTCCCAGCAAACCGGAAACCCGACGCAACCCCGGCGCCCGGCGCCACTCCACCGGAGGTCCCATGTTCAGCAAGAAGGGCTTCACCCTCGTCGAGCTCATGATCGTCGTCGCCATCATCGGCATCCTGGCGGCCATCGCCATCCCGAACTTCGTCGCGATGCAGTACCGCGCGAAGCGGGCCGAGGTGCCCTCGAACGTGACGGCCATCAAGACCGCCGAGCTGGCCTACGACGCGGCCTTCGACCAGTTCATCAACCAGACCACCTTCTACCCGAGCTCCTCCGTCGACAAGACCCAGAAGACCTGGGCGACCGGCAGCAACTTCGACACCCTCGGCTGGGCCCCCGACGGCAAGGTGCGCGGCGCCTACTCCGTGACCACCACCTCCAGCACCGACTTCACGGTCACCGGCATCTGCGACGTGGACGACGACAACACGAACGCCCGCTACACGGCCACCAAGTCGATCAACGCGGTGCAGGTCACCAACAACGACGTCTACTGATCTCCCTGCCCCGACAACCCCTGGCGGCCGGTGCGACGATCGCATCGGCCGCCTCTTTTTTCGCGGGCGGGGGTCGGATACGGGGGCGCGATGCGCGCGGCGGTCCCGGGTGAGGGGGAGGTGGAGGCGCGCCGGCGACGGCTGGCGGGCCTGCTGCTGCTGGCGGTGACGCTGCTCGCCTGGCTCCCGGCCCTGCGGGGCGGCTTCGTCTGGGACGACGTGCCCCTGGTGGTCCGCGACCGCCTCCTGGCCGCGCCCCCATCCTGGGCGGCGCTGCGGGACCTGTTCACCGCCGACCTGTGGGACGGGGCGCCGGTGGGCGAGGGGGTGAGCGGCTACTACCGGCCGCTCATGCTGCTCAGCCTGGCCCTGGACCGCTGGCTGTGGGGGCTGTCGCCCGCCGGGCATCACGCCCAGGACCTCGCCTGGCACCTGCTGGCGACGGCGGCGCTCTACCGCTTCGCCGCCCGGCTGGCCGGCTGGCGGGCGGCGGCGCTGGCCGGGGCGATCTTCGCCCTGCACCCGGTGCAGACCGAGGCGGTGGCCTGGGTGGCGGCCCGCAACGACCCGATGGCGATGGCGCTCGGCCTGCTGGCCCTCGACGCGGTGGTGGCCCGGGATCCGCCGCGCTGGGGCCGGGCCCTCGCCTGGACCTTCCTCGCCGGGCTCGCCAAGGAGTCGGTCCTGCTGCTGCCGCTGCTCGCCGCGGTGCTCGACCTCGGCTGGGGGCGCCGGCCCTCCTGGCGGGGGGTGGGGG
>WGAH01000339.1 GCA_015489145.1 Deltaproteobacteria bacterium | reverse complement strand
CGCGTGGGCCGTCGCCGCCGGCCTCCTCGGGGGCGCGCGTCGCGTCCTGCCCGTCGCCGCCGGCCTCATCGGGGGCGCGCGTCGCGTCCTGCCCGTCGCCGCCGGCCTCCTCGGGGGCGCGCGTCGCGTCCTGCCCGTCGCCGCCGGCCTCCTCGGCGGGCGCGGTCTCCGGGGCGGCGGGCAGCGCGGCGGCGAGCGCGATCTCGCCCGGGCCCGGCGGCGGCAGGGGGCCCTCGTCCCACCAGCGCGCCCGGTCGAGGTCCATCTCGGCGATGTCGGCGCCGTGGAGCGCGTAGGACTCGAAGACCAGGCGGCGCCCGTCGGGGCTCGGCGCCGGCCCCCAGGCGCCGCCGAGGACGTTGGTGACCCGGTAGAGGTGCTCGTCGGCGAGGTCGATGGCGTAGATGTTGGGCACGCCGCCGCGATCCGAGGCGAAGAAGAGCGTGCGCCCGTCCGCCGACCAGGCCGGGTCGATGTCCAGCGCCGGATCGTCGGTGAGGCGGCGCACGGGCCGCGCCCGGTCGTCGAGGAGCCACAGGTCGCGCTGGCCGTCCCGCCACATCGACACCGCGACGAAGCGCCCGTCCGGCGAGTAGCGCGGCCGGGCGTACTGGGTGTGGTCGGCGTGCGCCGTGAGGGGCGTGAGCCGCCGGTCGACCGTCAGCACGGCGAGCTGGTTGTTCTGCACGCCGTTGGTCACCGCGATCAGGCGGCTGCCGTCGGGGCTGAAGTCGGGGTCGCGGGCCCGCTGGCCCCGGGTGAGGGCGACGACCTCGTCGGTGTCGAGCTCGTGGAAGTAGACGTCGTAGAACACGTCGTAGAGCTCGACCACGTGGGTGGAGGAGAAGGCGAAGGCCCGGCCGTCGGGCCGCCAGGAGAAGGAGTCGGCGAAGCGCTGCTCGATCTCGACCCGGGGGTTGCCGCCATCCCCGTCGGCCACGTAGATCGCCGGGCCCCGCCACGGGTCGTCGCAGGACCAGGCCAGGTGCGCGCCGTCGGGGCTGAAGGCCGGCCCGGCGCAGGCGTCCTCCCCGTCGCTGAGCACGCGGTAGGGCGTGAGCCCGGCGGCCCGGATCGCGGCGGCCTGGCGCTGGTAGCGGGCGATGGTCTCGGCGCGCCACTCCTTGTAGAGCCGGGGGATGCCGCGCCCCATCACCCGCCGTCCCGGCAGCCACCAGGGCACCCAGCCGCCGTAGGCGTGGATGAAGCGGGTCCACACGTCGGGCTCGGTGCGGTCGGCGATGAACTGCTGGAAGTCCTGCCCGAACAGGTAGCGCAGGTTGCCGCCGGGCGGGTCGGACTGCCAGCCGTCGAGGTTGCCCAGCGGGGGAAAGCGGCCCTCGAGCACGGCGACCCGCTTGATCATGTCGACGGTGGGCGACCGCCCGCGCCCGCCGGGGGTGTGCCGGGTCTCCTGGAAGGTGGCCTGCCCCTCGATGATCCAGCCGGGGCTCACCCGGTTCACGCTGACGATGCGCCCGAAGGCGGCGCGGAGCAGCCGCGGAAGGCCCTCCACCGTGTCGAGGTGCAGGATGTGGGTGAACTCGTGGGTGAGGATCGCGTCGTTCCAGTCCTCGTAGAAGGACAGGGTGCTGTCCTCCCCCGGCGCGGTCACGAAGATCACGATCGTGTTGACCGGCAGGGTGGTGGCGTAGCCGTTGGCCACGTCGGTGTGGTCCACGAGCACGATCTCGGTGCGTCGCCGGGGCCGCGTCTGGAGCTCGGCGGTCATCTTCGACCACACCCGCTCGGCGGTGGCCGCCATCTCCTCGGCGAGCTGCTCCTCGCCGCCGTGGAAGGTGATGACGAAGTGCTCGGTCTCGAGGCTCCGCCAGGTCAGCTCCGGGTCGTAGGCCGCGGCGCGGCCGGGGCGCGGGGCCGCGCAGGCCAGGGCGAGCCCGAGCAGTCCGGCGGCGAGGCGCATGCGCCGGTCAGAACCAGTAGTGCGCGCCGACGACGGCCGAGGCCGTGGTGGCGACGGTCGTCGTGCCGCCCAGGTCGAGGTCGAGGCCCCAGCCGGTGGTGAACCCGAGGTTCTCGAGGCCGAACAGGAAGAAGTCGACGGCGATTCCCGGCTCGACGCGCACGTAGTCGGCGCCCCCCGCCCGCAGCAGGCCCCCGCCGGCGGCGAGGTAGAGGTTGAGGTTGTCCTCGGCGACGACGCCCCAGAGCACCCGTCCGCCGGTGTAGAGGTCGCCGCTGCCGCCGGAGCCGCCCGAGAATCCCAGCTCGCCCTCGACCTGCACGTTGAGCACCGGCTGGGCCGTGGGCAGGCCGTAGCGCACCGACAGCGAGGAGACGCCGCCGGCGGGGCTGGCGCCGACCTGCTGGTTGAAGCCCAGGCCCACGCGGTTGCGGAGGTCCTTGGCCCGGGCGGGCAGGGCGAGGAGGATCGAGGCGAGGAGGAGCAGGGAACGGGCCATCGCGGCGTGCCCCCAAGGGCTTCAGGGCTGGAAGGGGAGGGGCGCTCGCCCCGGAGGAAGCCTATAGCACGGGAGGTTCAGGCCTCGCGCGCCAGCCAGTCCTCGACGAAGACGCGGTTGCGCTCGTAGGAGCTGCGCAGCTCGTCGCCGATGGCCCGCTCGATGCGGCCGCCGACGAGGGGGATCGACACCTTGACCGAGCCGCGGATCACGCGCTCGCAGCCGCCCTCGGCCGGCACGATGGCGTAGGTGCCGCGGGCGTCCACGCGGTCGGCCGCCACCGCCGGGATCACCGTCCATTCCATCAGCAGGTCGTCCTCGTGGTAGACCTCGTCCATCTCGTAGGTGAGCCGCGAGGTTCCGAGGGCGCGGGCGAGAACCGGGGGCAGTTCCCTGGGGGACTCCACCCGCACCCGGCGCCGGCGCACGCCGCCTTCGCGGGACTCGCTCAGGACCGTGCGGGGAAAGCCGGAGTGCTCGTCGACGGCGCGCTCGTAGGCCGGGCTGAACACGGTGGCCCAGAGCGCCTCGGGGGGGATGGGAAAGCGGTGGCGAACCTCGAAGTCCATGCGCGAACCCGGGGCGGTGGGGAAGGACGGGCGCGGCGTCCCATCGCCGCGCCGTGACGCCGGTCGATAACATCCCCGGCGAGGGCCCCGCCGCACCGCCTTCCCCTCCGCTTTCGAGGAGTTCGCCCGTGACCCGCCTCAGCCGATGGGAGCGCCGCTTCGGATGGTTCATGCTCGGAAGCGGGCTGATCTACGCCGTCGTCGGCTTGTTCTTCGCCTTCTTCCCAGGGACGGGCCGCCTCCTCGCGGGCCTCCCCGGCGTCGCCCTCGGGCTTCCCGAGGGCGACGCGCTGCCGGCCTCCCTGTGGCACCCCCTCGCGGTGTCGATGATGCTCACCATCGCCACCTGCGCCCTGCTCGCCGGCATCGATCCCCGCCGCAACCGCCCCTACGCGCTGCCGGTGATCGTCAGCAAGGCGACGAGCACCTTCACCGCCCTGGGCCTCGTCCTCGCCGGGCAGGCCCAGGCCAGCGCGCTGGGGGTGGTGGTGACCGACCTGCCGATCCTCGTCGTCACCGCGGCGCTCTACGCCGCCGCCACGCGCTCGGTGAACGGGAGCTGGCTGCGCGGGGGCCCGCCCCTCGGCTGACCGCCTGCGAGGCGGCTTTCCCGGCCGGGCGGCTGCGGGCCGGCCGGCGAGCGGCTACGCTTCGCGGGCCGCGACGCGCGGCGGGAGGCGAGCATGGCGAAGCGTTGGGGTGCCTGGGCGATCGCGCTGGGGTGGGGGCTGGCGGCCCGGGCCACGGTGCCGGTGGACACCTACCCCGAGTGCGGCGAGGACGACTCCTTCGACGGCTGCCCGAGCGAGCTGGACGAGGGCGACTGGTACCTGCTGAGCACGATTCCCGAGCACGCCCGCGACAGCGTGCGCGAGGCCGAGCTCGAGCTGGGCAGCGGCCTGCACGCCGACCGCGCCTGGCGCACGACCACCGGGCGCTTCGACGTGGTGCTCGCCTTCGTCGACAGCGGCATCGAGTGGGAGAACGAGGACCTCGTCCGCAAGGTGCTGCTCAACACCGGCGAGCTGCCGCTCCCCGAGGCCGCGGACGGGAGCACCTACCCCGACTACGACGCCAACGGCGACTCGGTGGTCAACATCGACGACTGGGCCGAGGACCCGCGCGTCGACTGGGACGCCGGCCGCGACGAGGCCGACGGCATGCTCGACCCGAGCGACCTCATCGCCACCTTCTCGGACGGGGTGGACGACGACGGCAACGGGTGGACCGACGACATCGCCGGCTGGGACTTCTTCGGCCGCGACAACGACCCGGGCCACGACCTGCGGTCGCACTTCGGCAACCACGGCAGCGGCGTGATGGAGGAGGCCGCCGCGGAGGCCGAGAACGGCGGCGACGTCGGCGTGTGTCCCAACTGCGCCATCCTGCCGGTGCGCGTCGGCGACACCTTCATCACCGACGGCACGCGGGCCGGCGAGGCGATCGCCTTCGCGGCGGACCACGGCGCCGTGGGCATCACCCTCGCCATCGGGGCGATGTCGAACCCCGAGCTGGCGGTGGACGCGGTGCGCTACGCCTGGGACAAGGGGGTCGTGATCGCCGGGGCGGCCGGCGACGAGAACAGCTACCACCACAACTTCCCGGCCGTCCTCGACAACATCGTGTTCACCCACTCGATCCGCTTCGACACCGCCGACGACGACGGCGCGGTCTACTCCTACATGAACACGTGGAACTGCAACAACTTCGGCGCCCGGCTGGTCACCGTGGCGCCGTCCACCGCCTGCGCCACCGGCGCCGTCGCCAACACGGTGGGCACGATCGGCCTCATCCGGTCCGCCGCCCGCGACGCCGGCGTCGACCTGACCGCCGGCGAGGTCTACCAGCTCCTCGTCGGCACCTCGGACGACGTGTGGCTCAGCGACGAGGAGCGCGCGATCTCGGGCGCCTACCCGAGCGAGGAGGGCTGGGACCCCTTCTTCGGCTACGGCCGCATCAACGCCGAGCGCGCCGTCGAGGCGGTGGTCGCCGGCGACATCCCGCCCACGGTCACCCTCGACTCGCCGCGCTGGTTCCAGACCCTCGACCCGGAGGCGGTCCCCACCGTGAGCCTCGAGGGGGCGGTGTCCGCCGAGCGCTCCGACGGCTTCACCTGGACGGTGGAGCTCGGCACCGGCCACGACCCGCGAAGCTGGACCGAGGTCGGGAGCGGGGAGGGGAGCGGCACCTACGAGGGCGTGCTCGCCGAGCTGGACCTCGCGGAGCTCGAGGCGGCCGCCCTCGACGAGGCGCCCTGGGACGAGGGCATCGTGGGGCGGCTGGAGCGGGTCAACGCCCCGGCGGTCACGGTGCGGGTGCGGGTCACCGACGCCGAGGGGCGCACGGGCGAGATGCGGCGCACCTTCTTCGTCCGCCACGACGACGACCTCCTCGACGGCTTCCCCGTCGATCTCGGGGGCAGTGGCGAGTCGAGCCCGGTGCTCGCCGACCTCGACGGCGACGGCGTGTACGAGATCGTGGTGGGCACGGCCAGCGGCGAGGTCCTCGCCCTTCGCGGCGACGGCACGGCGCTGGACGGCTGGCCGGTCTCCACCGACCCGCTCGCCGACGACCACCTCGACGCCGCCCCGTGGAGCGAGGGCGGCCTGCCCGCTCCCCCCGACGGCATCATGGCGACGGTGGCGGTGGGCGACCTCGACGGCGACGGCAGCCCCGAGGTGGTGGCCGCCACCCAGTTCGGCGGGCTGTACGCCTGGCACGCCGACGGCACCCTCGTCGACGGCTTCCCGACCTGGACCGTCGGCCGCGAGCCCGACGAGTTCGACGACGACCACGCCTACGACCAGGGCTACGCCGCGGCGCCGACCCTGGTCGACATCGACGGGAACGGCACGCTGGAGATCGTCACCCTCGGACTCGACAGCCGCATGTACGTCACGGACGCGAGCGGCGCCGACTGGGGGCCCTACCCCGTCGAGATCTGCCACCCGGAGCTCTGCGGCCTCGTCGGCAAGCGCATCATCGACAGCGCCAGCGTCGGCGACATCGACGGCGACGGCGAGCTCGAGGCGGTCTTCGGCACCAACGAGGCGGTGGACGACGAGAGCGCCAGCGTGACCTACGCCGTGGACCTGCTCACGGGCACCGACGAGCCGGGCTGGCCGCGCTCCGACCGGGGGCTCGTCAACGAGGCGGTGCTGCTGCCGCTCCTCGGCGAGGGACACCCGGCGAGCCCGGCGCTCGTCGACCTCGACGGCGACGGCGACCTCGAGATCTTCAACCCGATCATGCTCGGCAACACCGACCCGATCCACCACGACGGCAGCGAGGCCCTGGCCCTGGACTGGTTCGCCGACGGCTACGGCGCCGACAGCAACGTCGACGCCTCCCTGGCCCCGATGATCATCCAGTTCGTCACCAACCCGGCGGTGGGCGACCTCGACGGGGACGGCACGCCGGACCTCGTCCTCGGGGGGGCCTCGAGCATCTACGTCGCCGCCCTCGCCATGAGCATGGCCAAGGACTACCAGCAGGCGGTGGGGGCCTGGAGCGGCGCCGACGGCGCCATGCTGCCGGGCTGGCCGCGGCAGGTCGAGGACCTCCAGTTCCTGCTGGCCCCGGCGGTGGCCGACATCACCGGCGACGGCCGCCCCGAGGCGATCTACGGATCGGCCGGCTACCTGATGCACGCCTGGGACGCCGACGGGGTCGAGGCGGAGGGCTGGCCCAAGTTCACCGGCAACTGGATCATGGGCAGCCCGGCGGTGGGCGACATCGACGGCGACGGCTACCTCGACGTGGTGACGACGACCCGCGAGGGCTGGCTGTTCGCCTGGCGCACCCGCGGCCCGGCCGACGTGGCCCCCGAGTGGGCGAGCATGTTCCACGACCCGCGCAACACCGGCAACTACGAGACGCCCCTGGCCGCCCAGGCCGGCCCGCCCGCCGAGGGGGACGAGCCCGGCGGCTGCTGCCGCAACCGCTCCAAGGGCGACACCGCGGCCTTCGTGGTGCTGCCCCTGCTCGTGGGCCTGGGCCGCCGCCGCCGCCGCGCGTGATAGGGGGCCGGCCGCGGCGCCGGCCGCGATCGGGAGGCAGCATGGCAGGTGGCGGCGAGGTCCTCGACATCCTGGAGCGCCGGGGCTTCATCCGGCAGGTCACGGATCGCGAGGCGCTCCGCCGGGCCCTCGACGAGGGGCCGGTGACCTTCTACGTCGGCTTCGATCCCACGGGCAGCAGCCTGCACGTCGGCCACCTCGTGCCGATCATGGCGATGGCCTGGCTCCAGCGCCACGGCCACCGGGCGCTGGTGGTCCTCGGCGGCGGCACCGCCCGGGTGGGCGACCCCAGCGGCAAGGACCGCACCCGCGAGATGCTCTCGCCCGAGGCGATCGCCCGCAACCTCGAGGCCCAGCGCGCGCAGCTCGCCCGCTTCCTCGACCTCGACGGCGAGCGCGGCCGCGTCCTCGACAACGCCGAGTGGCTGCTGCCGCTGCGCTACATCGACTTCCTGCGCGAGATCGGCCGGCACTTCTCGGTCAACAAGATGATCAAGTCCGAGGGGGCCCGCCAGCGCCTCGAGCGCGACCAGGGCCTGAGCTTCATCGAGTTCAACTACCACCTGCTCCAGAGCTACGACTTCCTCGTGCTCCACCAGCGCCACGGCTGCACCCTGCAGCTCGGCGGCGACGACCAGTGGTTCAACATCCTCGGCGGGGTCGAGCTGATCCGGCGGGTCGCTGGCGCCCAGGCCCACGCCTTCACGGTGCCGCTGGTGCTCACCGCCGACGGCCGCAAGATGGGCAAGACCGAGAAGGGCGCGGCCTGGCTCGACCCGGATCGCCTGTCGCCCTACGACTACTACCAGTACTGGATCAACGTCGCCGACGCCGACGTGCGGCGCTTCCTGCACCTCTACACCTTCCTCGACGAGGCCCGCATCGCGGAGCTCACCGCCGGCGAGGGAGAGGCGCTGCGGGAGGCCAAGGCGGTGCTCGCCTTCGAGGCCACGGCGCTGGCCCACGGCGAGGATGCCGCTCGCGACGCGCGGTTCGCCAGCCGCATCCTCTTTGGCCGGCGCGGCGGGCTCGACGCCGAGGAGCGCCGCCGCGTGGTCGGCGTGCTCCGGGGGGCGGCGATGGACCACAAGGCGGAGGTCGCGCTTCCGGCGCCGATTCTCGACGTCTACGTGGCACTCGGCCTCTGCGCGAGCAAGGGCGAGGCCCGCCGCCTCGTGCGCCAGGGCGGCGCCCGGGTGTGGGGCGAGGTGGTGCGCGACGAGCACGCCGTCCTCGACGAGGAGGCGGTGGTCTGGGCCGGCCGCAAGCGCGTCGGCCTGGTGCTGCGCGCCGGCTGAGGCGGTCCGAACGGAGATCGGCGGCGGATTGCGCCGGGAGTCCGCCGGGGATAGACCGGCGCGCCGCGGGCGCCCGAAGCGGCCTGAGGGCTTCGGGGCCCGGTTGCGTTTCCCATCCTTGCCCCCCCTTGCCCGAGGAGCTCGCAGCCCATGCCGCGCCGGCGCATCCTGGTCATCGACGACGACCCCCTCATGGTCCGCTCCATCCGCCGCATCCTGCGAGCCCACGACGTCGAGGAGGCCGGAACCCTCGCCGACGGCCTGGCGGCCCTGCGGTCCCGCGAGCCCTACGACCTCGTCCTCTGCGACCTGCGCCTGCCCGACGGCTCCGGCGCCACCCTGGAGGAGCGCTGGCCCGAGGGGCGGGGGCGGGTGGTCTACGTGACCGGCGGCGCCTGCACCCGCGACGAGAGCGACTTCCTCGCCCACCCGGAGCGGCGCTGGCTGTCCAAGCCCTTCTCGATCGCCAACCTGCGCGGCGTCGTCGACACCGTGCTCGGCGAGGCCTGAGACCCCGGGGCGACGGCCCCGGGGCCCCGGGCTCCCCTCAGTTGGCGATCTGGTCGAGGAGGCGCTTCAGGGCCTTGCGCTCCTCCTTGAGGTTGCCCTGCTCGGCGGCGCGGAGCGCCTTCTCGGCGAACTCGCGCGCCCGGGCGGCGTCGCCGCGCTCGCGGGCCAGCTCGGCGAGCTGGCGGCTGGCGGCCACGACCTTGCGAAGGTCCCGGGCCTCCTCGGCCGGCGCGAGGCTCGCGGCGAGCATCTCCTCGGCCTGGGCCTTCTCGCCGATCTCGAGCAGCGCCTGGCCGAAGTTGAACAGCAGCTCCTTGCGGAAGCCGGCCTGGGTGGCGTCCATCTTCTCGTGGGCCTGCCGGAACAGGGCGACGGCCTCGGTGGGGCGCCGCAGCATGAGGTTGAAGAAGCCGACGTTGTAGAGGTCGATGGCCTCGAGCTTGTCGTACTTGAGCTCGCGGGTGAGCTCCAGGGTGCGCTGGGCCTGCTGGAGCGCCGCCTCCCAGTTCTGCAGCGAGGCGTGGGCCTGGGCGAGCAGGGCCGTGGCCGTGCGCTCCCGCGAGGGGCTGCGCAGGGCCCGCGCGATTTCCACCACCCGGCCGAGGACGTCGGCGGCGGCGGGGCCCGAGCCGCTCACGAGCATCGCCTCGCCCATCGCCAGGCCGGCCTCCAGCGCCAGCGGCCCCATGCCCGAGCGGCCGGCGAGCTCGTTGGCCTTGCGGAAGTGCTCGATCGCCTCCTGGATGCGCTTGCGGTCGCGCCGGGCGATGCTGCCCCGGACGAACTCGGCGTGGGCCTGGATCGGCGGGATCGGCGCCAGCTCCTCGGCCTCTCGGGCGCGGTCGAGGGCGGCGTTGGGGTTGCCGTCGGCCAGCTCGATGAGGGCGAGGTGGTTGCGGACCTCGGCCTCCTTGAGCTTGTCGCCGAGGGAGTGGAACATGCGCGCCGCGTCCACGGCCCGGTCGCGCGCCCGGTAGAGGTCCTGCCGGCGGTGGTCGAGGCGGCTGCCGGCGAACAGCAGCCAGGCCTGGAGCGTGCGGTCCTCCTTGGCGGTGGCCCACTCCATCGCCTGGTTCCAGATCGCCTCGGTCTGGTTGACGTCGCCGCCCTGCACCATGCGCTCGACGAGCTGCATGTAGACCGTGCGCCGCAGGGGGTCGGGCCACGCGATCTCGTCGAAGTAGCGGACGAGGTCCTGGACCATCGCCCAGATCTGGAGCTGGTCGGCGCCCAGCGCGACGCTGCGGAGGATGCCGGCCCGGTTGGCCTCGCCGTGCTCGGCGTACATGCGGAGGGTCTTGACCAGGTAGGCGTAGCCCCGCGGCACCAGGGCGCGCTCGAGGAAGGAGGCGGCCTGCACGGCGAGCTGGTGGTCCTCCTCGCCGGTGTGGCGGGCGAGCACGCTCTCGCGGAACAGGGCCCGGTGGAACTGGTAGATCCAGGTGCCCAGGGGCTCGCTGAACTGCAGCTCCTTGTAGAGGTGCTCGGTGGCGTCGAGGAGATCGTCGACGCTCTCGCGGTCGTAGCCCCCGAGATCGGCCAGCAGGGCGCTCGGGAAGTTCAGCCCGAGCAGCGCGCCGAGGTAGGCGACGCGCTCGGCGTCCTCGGCGGTGGCGTGCTTGCGGCCGGCGGCGGGCTCGCCCTCGGGCTCCTCGAGGTCCTCGGGGGTGGTGCGGGCGATGTCGGCGAGGGTCAGGTCGCCGAGGGAGTCGCCGAGGCGGTCCTGCTCGACCAGCCAGTCGGTCAGCTCGGCGACGAAGCCCGGCCGGCCGCCGGCCACGCGGGCGATGTCGTCGGCGGGGCCCTCGAGGCCGCGGCTCGCGAGGTAGCGGCGCACCTCCTCGGCGTCCCAGGGCCGCATCTCGAGCACGTCGAGGTCTTCCTTGCGGCGGTCGAGCATGTCGAGGAAGGGGCTGGACCACCAGCGGCGGGCCACCTCGTCGAGGGGCTCGGTGCCGAGGATGAGCAGCAGGCGGCTGCCGTCCTCGTCGGCGAAGCTCTCGTCGATGATCGCCTCGATCATCGCGTGGATGCCCAGGGACTGGACCTGGTGCGCGTTCTGGAGCTCGAGGAGCACGGGGAACTTGCGGGCGATGCCGAGGAGGATCTCGACGAAGCCGATGAGGGGGTTGTCGCGCGGCAGGATGACCTGGAACTGCTCGTCGCCGGCCTTGGGCGCCCCCTTCTTGAGGCCCTCGACGAAGGCCTGGTACCAGCCCTGCACGCGCTTGGGCTGGCTGGGGAGCTGCGAGTTGAGCGCCATCTCGACGCGCCCGCGCAGGAGGGGGGCGCGGTGCAGGGCCTGGAAGAGCCCGGCGTAGATGCGGATCAGGGTCTGGAGGCCGTCCTCCTCGTCGTGGATCGGCACGCGCACGAGGATGGCGTCGTCGTCGGCGGCGGCGATGCCGCGGGCCAGCTCGCCGGTGAGCGCCCGCTTGCCGCCCCCCACCGGGGCCTGCAGGTGGACGGCGTGGGGGGTGCCGTCGTGGGCGGCCTGCCACAGCTCGCGGAGGCGGGCGAGATCGGCTTCGTGGGCCACGTGGAGCTTGTCGTTGCTGTCGGCCACGGGGTGTCTCCGTTCGGGGGTTCCGGTTTCGATGGGGCGTCGGGCGGTCCGGCGACTCCGGGGCCGCGCCCGCGCCATCCCAGGCATGGCGGGGCGCCGCATAACCGTTGACGGCGGTTGGCGCCGTGTCGACCGGCGGCCGGGGATTCGTGGCCCCGCGGCCCCCGGGGCGGATATACTCCGCGCCGCGGCGCCGCGGGGCGCGCCCGCCAGGGAGACGAGGCATGCGAGGTCCAGTCCTCATCGCGCTTCTCGCCGGTTGCGGCGGCGACGGGCAAATCGCCCCGGACGGCGAGTGGCAGGTCACGGTCACCGGCGTCGAGACCGACTGCACCACGAGCACCGAGGGCTACCAGGACAGCTTCGTCTACCAGCTCTTCTTCGACGGCTCGAACGTCGAGATCCGCATCGACGGCGAGGGCTTCGCCACCGGCACCCGCAGCGGCTGCGACCTCTCCTACGAGAGCAGCGTGTGGCTGGAGGAGGCCGACGGCGGCGACTACCGCTGGCAGATCGGCGGCGAGGCCACCTACGAGGGCGCCGCCGGCGGCTGCGACCTGCCCGAGGGCTTGGACTGGCAGGGCGAGGAGACGCTCACCGTGCTGGTTTCCGACAATCCCGACGTCCCCGAGGGCTGTCGCTACGTGATGGACACCGAGGGCGTCTACCTCGGGCCCTGATGGTGTCGCCGCCCGGCCGCGCCGAGGCGATCCGCCGGGCGGCGGAGCTCGGCGCCCGCCTCGGGCGGGCCGTGCGCGGGGTGGTGCGCGGCAAGGACGCCGTGGTGGAGCTCGCCCTGGTGGCCCTGTTCACGCCGGGGCACCTGCTGCTCGAGGACGTGCCCGGCGTCGGCAAGACCACCCTGGCCACCGCGCTGGCCCGGGCGCTCGGCGGCGCCTTCCGGCGGGTGCAGTTCACCAGCGACCTGCTCCCGGCCGACATCCTCGGCGTCAACGTCCTCGACGCCGCGGCCCCGGGGGGCTTCCGCTTCCGACCGGGGCCGATCTTCGCCCACGTCCTGCTCGCCGACGAGCTCAACCGGGCCACGCCCAAGACCCAGTCGGCCCTCCTCGAGGCGATGAGCGAGGGCGCGGTGACGGTGGACGGGGTGCGCCACCCCCTGCCGCGCCCCTTCGTCGTCCTCGCCACCCGCAATCCCGAGGACCACCACGGCACCTTCCCCCTGCCGGACTCCCAGCTCGACCGCTTCCTGCTGCACCTGTCGATGGGCTACCCCGACCGGGAGGCCGAGCGCGCGGTGCTGCGCTCCGGCGGGCTGCCGCGGGCGCGCTTCGAGCGGGTGGCCTCCCCCGAGGAGCTCGCCGAGGCGCTCGGCGCCGTCGACCTCGTGGCGATGCACCCCGACGTGGAGGAGGCGATCCTCGAGCTCGCCGACCGCTCCCGCGCCGACGCCCGCCTCGTGCGCGGCATCTCGACGCGCGCCGCCGGCGACCTCTACCGGGCCTGCCGGGCCCTGGCGCTGCTGCGGGGGCGCGCCCACGTGATCCCCGAGGACCTTCGCGAGCTGGCGGTGCCCGTCCTCGCCCACCGGGTGCTCCCGCGCACCGAGGGCGACGGGCCGCGGGCCGCTGCGCGCCGGGCGATTCGCGGCATCCTGGACGAGATCCCCTCTCCCCTGTGAGGATCGGGC
The DNA here is from genome assembly GCA_015489145.1 of Deltaproteobacteria bacterium. Taxonomy (GTDB): domain Bacteria; phylum Myxococcota_A; class UBA796; order UBA796; family UBA2385; genus S143-5. The sequence goes on along the minus strand of WGAH01000339.1, from coordinate 47 downwards.
GGCATGTCCGCGCCCGCCCCGCCCCGTCCCCCGCGCCTCGCCGGGCG
>WGAH01000338.1 GCA_015489145.1 Deltaproteobacteria bacterium | reverse complement strand
CCCTGGCGGGGCCGCCGGCGAGTTCCCGCAGCGCCGCCCGCCCCGCCAGGGCGGCCTCCACCCGCTCCCCGAGCGCCCTCCGGTGGGCGCACAGCTCCGCGTGGGCGCGGGGCGTCCGCGCCTTTTCCATCGCGCCCGCGGCGGCCTCCCAGCGCCCGAGGCCGGCGGCGGCGGCGGCGAGCACCCACCAGCCGTCGCGGGGCAGGCGCGCCAGCGCCGGCTGGAGCAGGCGGGTGGCCTCGGCGTGCGCGCCCTCCAGGACGGCGAGGTGGGCGAGGCCGACGCGGGCCTCCACCCGGGCGGGCTCCGGGGCCGAAGGGGCGGCGAGGGCCGCGCGGAGGTGGGCCTCGGCCTCCCGTGGCCGGTCGAGGGCGAGGAGCGCCGTGCCCAGGGCGGCCTCGGCGGCGGCCCCGGTCACCCCGGGAAGCGGCTCGCTGGGCAGGGGATCGCCGGCCCGCTCCAGGCAGCGCCCGAGGCGCCGCGCCGCGGCCTCGATGTCCCGGTCCAGGGCCAGGCGGGCGCGCGCCTCCAGGTAGTCGAGGTTCGGGTGGTGCGGCCCGGCGCCGAGGCGCTCCCGCCCGGCGCGAACCGCGGCGAGGGCCGCCTCCGGCTCGCCCGCGTCGAGGGCGAAGACGGCCCGCAGGGTGATCGTCGGCACCGCGTCGGCGGGATCGTCGGGGTGCTCGGTGAGGATGCGCCAGGCCGCCTCGACCTCGCGCCGCGCCTCGTCTCGCCGGCCGGCGCGCCACAGCTCCCGCGCCAGCCAGGTCCGGGCCGGCGCGTGGTCGGGCTCCGCCGCCACCCGCCGCCGCAGGAGCCGCAGGTTGCGGCCGGCCTTGTCCCGCGCGGCGCGCACCTCGGGCACGTTGCCGTAGTGGACGATGGGGCAGTCCAGGCTCGCCGAGCGCCGCCCGGCGAGGAGCCAGCCGCGCACCGACTCGTGGACCGCGCCCTCCCAGCGCAGGTCCGGGGTGCGCCGCAGCAGGCGCGGCAGCCACACGGGCTCGTCGCGCCGGGCCGTACCGTCGAGCACCTCGCGCGGCGTGGCGTCGAGGCGGGCGGCGTGGTGCAGGGGCAGGAAGCCGCAGTCGAAGCCGCCTTCCGCCACCGCCCGGCGCAGGGCGGCATGGCCCCGGGGCGCCAGCCGCTCGTCGGCGTCGAGGACGAGGATCCAGTCGCCGGTGGCCTCGGCGGCGGCGCGGTTGCGGGCGGCGGCGAAGTCCTCCCGCCAGGGCTCGCGCACCACCCGCGCCCCGCGCTCCCGGGCGATCGCCGGGGTGGCGTCGGCGCTGCCGGTGTCGACGACGATCATCTCGTCGACCACCGGCCGGGCGCTGTCGAGGCAGGCCCCGATGAAGTCGGCCTCGTCGCGGGCGATGACGCAGAGCGAGATGCGGGGGGTGCGGGACATGCGGACCTCGGCGAGCCCCGGCGACGAGCCGGGTCGCCCACCCCATCGATCCCCGGCGGTCGGGCTGAAGGGCGAGGCGGTCCCTGGTAGCATCGGGCGCCTTCGCGACTCCGGGAGGTCCCCATGCGCGCTTCGCTCCTCGCCCTCCTCGCCCTCCTCGCCGCCTGCCGCACCGACACCAAGGGCGGCACCGACACGGCCCGCACCGACCAGCCGCCGACGGACGCCGACGGCGACGGCTACGCGGCCGAGGACGGCGACTGCGACGACGGGGACGCCGCGGTGAATCCCGGCGCGACGGAGACGTGCGACGGGATCGACAACGACTGCGACGGGGATGTCGACGAGTCGGACGCGGCGGACGCGGGGACGTGGTACGCGGACGCGGACGGGGACGGCTACGGGGATGCGTCGGCGGCGGTGACGGCCTGCGAGGCGCCGAGCGGGACGGTGGCGGACGACACGGACTGCGACGACACGACGGCGGAGGCGTACCCCGGAAACACCGAGGTTTGCGACGAGATCGACAACGACTGCGACGGGGACGTCGACGAGGGCGTCACGACGACCTTCTGGCAGGATCGCGACGGCGACGGCTACGGCGACCCGGCGGCCAGCGAGGAGGCCTGCGCCCAGCCCTCCGGCTACGCCGCGGACGGCACGGACTGCGACGACGCGGACGCCGACGTGAACCCCGGCGCGACGGAGGTGTGCGACGGGGTCGACGACGACTGCGACGGGGACGTCGACGAGTCGGACGCGGCGGACGCGGGGACGTGGTACGCGGACGCGGACGGGGACGGCTACGGGGACGCGGCCTCGGCGGTGACGGCGTGCGAGGCGCCGAGCGGGACGGTGGCCGACGGCACGGACTGCGACGACGGCGATGCCGACGTGAACCCCGGCGCGACGGAGGTGTGCGACGGGGTCGACGACGACTGCGACGGCGATGTCGACGAGTCGGACGCGGCGGACGCGGCCACCTGGTACGTGGACGCCGACGGGGACGGCTACGGGGACGCCGCCACGACGGTGACGGCCTGCGAGGCGCCGAGCGGGGCGGTGGCCGACGACACGGACTGCGACGACGGGGACGCGGGCGTCTACCCCGGCGCCCCGGAGACCTGCGACGGCGTCGACGAGGACTGCGACGGCACGGTCGACGAGCTCGTCTGCCTCGACCTCAGCAACGTCGACGCTTCGCTGTTCGACTCGGTGGACGGTCCCCTGGCGATCACCGCCGACACGACCATCGACACCGACACCGGCGAGATCACCGGCATTCGCTCGGCGGGCACCGGCGACGTGGACGGGGTGTGGTTCGAGGTGGTCTCCCAGTCCGGCGGCCCGGACCTCGGGGTGTTCGTGGTGGACGGCTTCACCCTCGCGAGCGGGGTCACGGCCGAGGTCACCGGCGCCAACGGCCTCGCGATCCTGTCCACCGCCGACGTCAGCATCGCCGGCACGCTGGACGCCTCGGGCGAGGACGGGGCGGACATCTACGGCACGAGCGGCCCCAACGCCGGCGGGGCGGGGGTGGCCGCCGCGGGCGACGGTGGCGAGGGCTCCGATTCCGCCTACACGGGAGCGACGGACGGCGGCGGAGACGGGCCGGGCCTCGTG
>WGAH01000337.1 GCA_015489145.1 Deltaproteobacteria bacterium | reverse complement strand
GCCGCCTCTTCGGCATCGGGCCCTACCTGCGCCTCAAGGCCCCCCGCAAGCCCGAGCCCCGGCGCCGGCGCCGGGGCTCGGGCTTGCGGGGGGCCTTGAGGCGCAGGTAGGGCCCGATGCCGAAGAGGCGGCGCTCGCCCTTGACGACGTCGGGGCTCACCCCGGCCTCGCGGGCGATGACCTCGTCGGGCTCGCGGCCGAGGCGGTCGCGAAAGGCGGCCAGCGCCGGGTGCCCCCGGCCCTCGACGAGCAGGCCGCCGGCGCGCACCCCCGCCCGGGCGAGCCCGCGCCGCAGGCGGCGGGTGTTGGTGCCGAATCGGCGGGCGAGGTCGTTGATCGAGCCCCCGGCGGCCACGCGCCGGACGACCTCGGGCCACCAGGGTTCCTCGCGCACCGGGCCGCCGGCGCTGACGGCGCGCAGGGCGGCCTCCAGCTCCTCGACACCGGCCCCGAACTCGCGGGCCAGGACCGCGAGGGGCTCGTCCACCAGACGCCCGACCAGGTCGGGCCACCAAGGTTGCGCGGTCACGCTCACGGCGTTCCTCCCCGGTCGGTTCCGGCGCGCCGGCGGAGCAGCCCGGCCCGCACCGGTCGTCGCGCGTACACCTCACCCATCGTCACTGCTCCAACGTTCGCGGCACGCCCGGCGCGCGCGCGCCCATCCTAACACCGGCCTCAGCCACCCGCCGAGTCGGTCGACGCGCCCCCCGGCGCGCGGTCGCGGCGCGGGCGGTAATGGAGGAAGACCTCGTCGCCGACGCGCTCGCAGGACACCAGCTCCAGGGGGCGCAACCCGGCCGACCCCGCGATCTCGGCCAGCGCGGGGGCGTCCGGCGCCCCGATCACCGAGGGGCACAAGGTGACGAACAGGGCGTCGAGGCGTTCCCGGACGAGAAGCTCGCCGATCATGCGCCCCCCCCCTTCCACGAGGACCCGCCGGCAGCCGCGCCGCTCCAGCTCGTCGAGAACCGCGCCCACGTCGGGCTCGTCGAGGGGGATCACCTCGGCGCCGAACCGTTCCCGGTGGGCGGCGGCGTCCAGGGTCGGCGGCCCGAACACCAACAGGCGAACGCGCGGATCCGGCCAGCGTCCCCGGGCCGGGCGGGCGTCGAGGAGCCCCCGCCGGGTGATCACCGCGTCGAGGATGGGTCGCCGGGCGTCGGCGACGCGGTGCTCCGGGCGTTCCACCAGGGGAAGGGGCCAGTTGCGAAAGGTCTGCCCGCCGACGAGGACCGCGTCCGCCCCGGCCCGGAGCAGGGACATGCGCCGACGGTCCTCGGCGCTGCCCAGCGAGACGTGGGCCTCGCGGCGGAGGCCGATGCGCCCGTCGACGCTCATCGCCGTGTTGGAGAACACGTACAAGCCTCGATCCTCCCGGGAGCCGACTCCCCTCCTCGACCTACAAGCGCCGGGGGGGTCGCGCAAGGGCGCGGCGGGCCCCGGCGGATCAGCCCTCGTCAGCGACGGGCTCGCGCGGCGGGAGCGGGTCCCGGAAGTCGTCCGGGGTGCGCCAGCACTCCACCGCCACCGCCCGGACGTTGGGCATGTCGAAGGGGCGCTTGGTCACCCGCACCCGCACCCGGCTCACCGGGAAGCGCTCGCAGAGCAGCCGGGCGACGTCCTCGGCGAGCGCCTCGACGAGGCGCCACCGCCGGGAGGCCACGAGCTCGCCGATGAGCCGGTTGGCCTCGTGGTAGTTCACCAGCCGCACCGGCCGGTCGCGCCGGGCCGCCTCGCGCCAGTCCGTCTCGGCCTCGAAGTCGATCTCGACCCGCTGCCGGATGTCCAGCTCGTGGCGGTGGTAGCCGATGCGCGCGTCGAAGCCGAGCCCGAAGCCGAAGACCCGGTCGGCGGGCCCGGTCGCGCCGCGCGTCTCGACGGGTCGCCCTGCCACGATGGCCTCCTCGCGCCCGTTCACGACGCCCCCACCGGCGGCAGGGCCGCCCGCGCCGCCTCGTACTCCGCCACCATGTCCGCGACGATGGCGGCCACGGGCTTGACGGCGTCGGCCAGGGCGATGCCCTGCCCGGCGCTCCAGATGTCCTTCCACCGCTTGACGTCCTTCACCGGCCCGCCGGCGGGAATGGTGCGCCGCAGGAAGTTGCCGTGGACCCCCGAGACCTGGTCGGTGTAGACCACGTCGTCGGGGTCGCCCCGCACGCACATCGCCTTGTAGGCCGGGCTGGCCGCCGACTCCTCGGCGGCGATGAAGCGGGTGCCCACGTAGACCGCCTGGGCGCCCAGCGCGAGGCTGGCGGCGAGCTGCCGCCCGGTCGCCACCCCGCCGGCGGCCACCACGGGGCAGGACAGGTGCTCGACCAGCCAGGGCACGAGGACGAAGGGGCTCACCCGCCCGGCGTGCCCCCCGGCGCCGGCGGCCACCGCGATCACCGCGTCGACCCCCGCCGCCTCGGCCTTGCGCGCGTGGCGCAGGTTGGTGGCGTCGTGCAGCACCGCCAGGCCCCGGTCGTGGGCCGCGCGCACCACCGCGGAAGGGTCGCCGAGGCTGGTGATGATCACGGGCACCTCGTACTCCAGGCACAGGGCGAGGTCGGCTTCGAGGCGGGCCGGGTCGATGAGCTTGAGGGGCACGTTGACGCCGAAGGGGCGGTCGGTGCGGGAGCGGATCGCCTCGAGCCCGGCCCGGAAGGCCTCCGGGGTGCGGAAGTTGAGCGAGGGGATCGTGCCGAGGATGCCCGCCTCGCAGCTCGCCACCACGAGGTCGACGCCGGAGACGAGGAACATGGGGGCGGCGAGGATGGGCAGCTCGATTCCGAGGCGCTCGGACAGGGGCGTGGTCAGCGGCACGCTTCACCTCCGGCGCCCCCCTATCCACCCGGAGCCGCCGGCGAGGACCCCGCCGCCGCCTCCGCCCCCGCGGGACCCGGGCCGGCGCCGGTTGGCAGCGGCGATCCCCGCGGGTAGGTGGTAGGAACGCCGAGGAAACCCGGAGTCCCCATGCGCGTGCTCGTGACCTACCCGCCGATGGAGTCGCCCAAGGGCAGCCCCATGCTCACCCAGAACCGCCAGTTCCAGTGGTTCCACGAGCCGAGCTACCTCTACCCCTGCGTTCCGGCGAGCATGGCCACCCTGCTCCAGGAACGCGGCCACACGGTCGCCTGGAACGACTCCATCGCCGAGCGCATGGGCTGGGACCGCTTCGAGCGCCTCGTCCGCGACTTCCAGCCCGAGCTGGTGCTGATGGAGACCAAGAGCCCCGTCGTGCGCCGGCACTGGGCCATCGTCGACCGCCTGCGCGACCTCGTCCCGGGCGTCCGCACCGTGCTGATGGGCGACCACATCACCGGAAACCCCGACGAGACCATGCAGAACTCGCGGGTGGACTACTGCTTCACCGGCGGCGACTGGGATTTCCTGGCCGAGGCCCTCGTCCGGCACCTCGAGGAGGGCGCGCCCCTGCCCGGCGGCATCGTCGCCCGCAACGACGACGGCACCTGGACGAACACCGGCCCCTACAAGGCGCTCGGCGACCTCAACGAGCTGCCGTTCATGGACCGCAACCTGACCAACGCGCACCTCTACTTCGAGAAGTGGAAGAAGCGCCTCCCCTTCCTGTGGACCATGGCCGGCCGCGACTGCCCCTACGGCAAGTGCACCTTCTGCTCCTGGACGGTCACCTACCCGCGCTTCCGCACGGTCCGGCCCGAGCGGCTGGCCGACGAGATGGAGTTCCTCATCCGGGAGCACGGCGCCCGCGAGATCTTCGACGACACCGGCGCCCTGCCCGGCGGCCACTGGCTCAACCGCCTCTGCCACGAGATGATCGACCGCAAGATCAACGAGAAGGTCATCTTCGACTGCAACTTCCGCTTCGACTACTTCACGCCGAAGAACGTGCAGCTCATGAAGAAGGCCGGCTTCCGCAAGCTGATCCTCGGCATCGAGTCGGCGAGCGAGCGCACCCTCGACATCCTCGACAAGTCGCTGACCCGCGAGCAGATCATCGAGGGCTGCAAGATGGCCACCGCCGCCGGCCTGCAGCCGCACCTGACGCTCATGGTCGGCTACCCGTGGGAGACGCGGCAGGACGCCCTCGAGACCCTGCGCCTCGCCCGCTACCTCATGCACAACGGCCTCGCCCACCACCTCCAGGCCACCGTGATCATGCCCTACCCGGGCACGCCCCTGTTCGACCTCTGCCAGCGCAACGGCTGGATCCGCTTCGCGCCCGATGCCTACGACCGCTACGACATGACCGAGCCCGTGGCGGAGCTCACCGACATGGACGAAGAGGAGGTCGTGCAGATGGCCGGGCGCTTCTACAAGCTGTTCCTGCACCCGCGCTTCCTCGCGCACCAGCTCCGCCACCTCGACTCGGTGGAGGACCTCGACTACATGTGGCGCGGCGCCCGGGCGATCCTCGGCCACATCAAGGACTTCGCCAGGATCCGCCGCGACGAGGCCGGCCTCGCCTGAGCGACGCGCTACACTGCGCGCCATGCACACGCGACGCATCGGCATCCTCACCGGCGGGGGCGACGCCCCCGGCCTCAACGCGGTCATCCGGGCGGTGGTCAAGCACGGCGCCGGCCAGAAGGGATGGGAGGTCGTCGGCAGCGAGGACGCCTTCAACGGCTTCCTCGACGACCCGCCCCGCCTGCTCAACCTCACCCCGCGCACCTGCCGGGGGCTGCTGCACCGCGGCGGCACCATCCTCGGCACCACCAACAAGAGCGATCCCTTCGCCTGGCGCGACCCGGACGGCGCCGCGCGCGACCGCTCCGCCGAGCTGGCGGAGCGCATTCGGGCCGAGGGCATCGAGGGGCTCATCGTCGTCGGCGGCGACGGCACCCAGCGCATCGGCTGGCGGCTCATGCGCGAGCGCGGGGTGCCGGTGGTGGGCGTGCCCAAGACCATCGACAACGACCTCGCCTACACCGACTACACCTTCGGCTTCTGGTCGGCGGTGGAGGTCGCCACCGAGGCCCTCGACCGCCTGCACACCACCGCCGAGGCCCACGACCGGGTGATGCTGCTCGAGGTGATGGGGCGGGACGCCGGCTGGATCGCCCTGCACGCCGGCATCGCCGGCGGGGCCGACTGCATCGCCATCCCCGAGATCCCCTACGACCCCGACCGCTTCGTCGACAAGATCCTCGAGCGGCGGCGGCGCAACCGGCTGTTCACCGTGATGGTCGTCGCCGAGGGCGCCTACCCCCGGGAGGGCACCCCCGAGCCCGGGCGCGTGGCCCACGGGCGCGGCCACATCGCCGCCGGCGGGGCGGCGCGGCTGCTCGCCCGCCTCCTCGCCGAGCGCATCGACGTCGAGACGCGGGTGACGGTGCTCGGCCACCTGCAGCGCGGCGGCGGCCCCGTCCCCTTCGACCGGGTGCTGGCGACCCGCTTCGGCGTCGCCGCCGTCGACCTCGTCGACCGGGACCGCTGGGGCGAGCTGGTGCGCCTCGACCACCACCGCATCGACAGCGTGCCGCTGGCCGAGGTGGCGGAGGCCCAGCACTTCGTCGACCCCGACGGCCAGCTCGTCGCCGCCGCCCGCGGGGTGGGCATCGAGTTCGGGGGCTGATCCGCGCTCAGGAGCCGGCGAGGAGCCCGGCGTAGCGCACCAGCTCGGAGCCGAGGCGCTCGAGCTCCTCGGTGAGGCCGGGGCGCAGCACCTCGCCGTCGGGGCCGAAGGCCGACGAGGCGGTGGGGATGCTGACCTGGTAGGGCAGCACCCAGGCCTCCATCCAGCGGCAGATGTGGCGGAGGTGGTTGAGCGTGTTCATCGCCCCCGCCTCGCCGCTGGCGGTGGCGAGCAGGCCGACCATCTTGCCGCGCATGTACTCGGGGCCGAGGAGGTCGAGGGCGTTCTTGAGGGCGCCGGTGAGGCTGCCGTGGTACTCCGGCGAGCCGACCACGATGGCGTCGGCGGCGCGCACCCGGGCGCGGAAGTCCTCGACCTCGGGCCCGTAGGGCTCGCCCTCGGGGCGGCCGTCGCACATCGGCAGGCCGAGCTCGCGCAGGGAGAGCTTCTCGACCTCGGAGGCGCCGGCGGCCTTCGCCGCCGCCAGGATCACGTCGATGGCCCGGCCCGTCGACGAGCCCTCCCGCATGCTCCCGCAAATCGCCAGCACCTTCATGCGCGCCTCCAGCGCCCCCGGCTATCCTCGCCGGGGCCCCCGCTCAAGCGACGGGCGCGTTCAGGCGCCGACGCGCACCGGCGCGGCCGGCTCGCGCTGCGGGGCGAGGCCGAGGCGCACCTCGCCGGCGGCGCCGGCCTCCTCGACCACCCGCGCCGCCGCCACCAGCGCGACCTCCGGCCGGTTGTTCTCCTCGGAGAGGTGGCCGAGGAGGACGTGGCGCAGGCCCGGGTGCAGGGTCTCGGCGAGCAGGCCGGCGGCCTGCTCGTTCGACAGGTGGCCGTGGCTCGACCGCACCCGCTGCTTGAGGGGCCAGGTGTAGGGGCCGCCGAGGAGCATGTCGAGGTCGTGGTTGAACTCGAGCACGCAGGCGTGCAGCGTGCCGAGGAGCGCCCGCACCACCGAGGTCGGGCGGCCGAGGTCGGTGATCACCCCGGCCCGGCGTCCCGCGCTCTCGACCCACCAGGCCACCGGGTCGGCGGTGTCGTGGGGGACGGGCACGCAGCCGACGACGAGGGAGCCGATCTCGAAGCTCGCCCCGGCGGGCACCGTCTCCACCGCCTCGGGCACGACCCTGGCCGGCAGGGCGCCCCGCGTGCCGGCGGTCATGTAGAAGGGCAGGGCGCGGCCGGTGCGACGGCGGTGGTCCCGGGCGAGGATCGCGGCGGCGGCGACGTGATCGCCGTGTTCATGCGTCACGAGCACGGCGTCGATGGGGGCCTCGGCCAGGCCCACCGCGGCCATGCGCCGGCGGATCTGCCGCGTCGACAGGCCGCAGTCGATCAGCACGCCGGTGCGGCCGTCGCCCACGTAGGTCGCGTTGCCCTTGGACCCCGAGCCCAGGGCCGCCAGGATCAACCCGTCGTCGTTCGCGCCCCGTGCCATGCCCGCACCCCGCCCGCTGCGGCTATCCCCTGCCGGTCGGCTTGCAAGGACGCGGGCGGTGCCAGCGCCGGGCCCGCGCTCCCGGAAAAGCGGGGCCTCACCCCTTCCATGCCGGCCGGAGACCGGCGCTCCCGGGACCGCTCCACCTCCCCGATGCCGGCCCGAGGCCGGCGTTCCTCCGGCTCGCCGGGAGGGCGGAGGAATCGCCGGGGCGGCCGCGGGGTTGGCCGGGCGAGCGTGACGGTCCTGCAACATCCCCCGCCCGCCACGCCGGCGGCGACAATTCCTCCTTGCGGGTGCCCCGATTGTGGGGCAAATGAGGGGGGCGGCACTCGGAGCGCCACGGAGGTGCGGCGTGCTCGAGATCATGACGGAAATGCTGGTGGCCGGGGCCTTCGTCTACGGGCTCGGGTTCGTGTTCCGCGGGTGATCCTCCCGGTCCTCCTCGCCGGCACGGCGCTGGCGGCCCCGCCCCTGGTGATGGTGGCCGACGTGGCCGCCGAGGGGCTGCGCGTCTGGTGGCGGCCCGGCGACCTCGTCGTCGCCACCCACCCGGCCGAGGGCGGCGAGGTCCTCCGCCCCCTCGCCCACCCGCCGGGAAGCCCGCCGGCCTCGCTTCGCCGGGGCGGAGCGGGGCCCCTGGGCCCGGACTGGACCGAGCTCGGACTCGCCTGCGACGCCCGGGAGGGCGACTTCGACCTCGACGGCCGGACGCTGCGGGTCACCGCCCGCGGTCCCTGGACCCGGCCGGTCATCGCCGTCCACGACGGCGACACCCTGCTCGCCGAGGCCGCCCTGGGGCGGCCGGCCCAGGTCTGCGCCGTGATCGCCGGGCAGGCCGACGCCACGCCGGAACCCGAGATCGTCGTCTTCTGGCGCGTGGGCCCCGACGAGGAGGCCCCCCGGGGCGTGAGCGTCTTCCGGCTGCCGGAGACCGCGCGCTGAGGGTCGCGCGCCTACTCGGCGGGCGGCGCGGCCTCGCCCGGCTGGTCCGCCCCGCCCGGCTGCGCGGCGTCGCCCGGCTGGTCCGCCCCGCCCGGCTGCGCGGCGTCGCCCGGCTGGTCCGCCTCGCCGACCTGCACGGGCTCGCGGCTGGCCACGGCGGCCGGGATCCAGCCGAAGTCGGTGCCGCGCCGCACCCGGAGCAGCTCGCCGTCGTCGACCACCACCTCGACCTCGGTGCCGGCCTCGAGGGTGGCGACGGTGGTGTCGGCGTCGGGCCAGCGCTTGAGGGGCACGTCCTCGCGCACCCAGACGTGGGCCGCGGGAGCGGGCACCGGGGCATCGGCGCGGGCGGGGGTGGACAGGATCAGGCCGAGGAACAGGGACGCCGTGGACATGGCCCCCGGCTAACCGCGTGCCCGGCGCCGGGCCACGCCCGGGTCGGATAGGCTGGATCGCCCCGCCCCCTCCCGGAGACCGACCATGCCCGCCCTCGTCCGGCAGACGGCGTCGAGCCTGGCCGCCCTCGGGCGGTTCGCCTGGTTCGCCGGGCAGGTGGCGCGGCGCGTCGTCACCCCGCCGGTCTTCGGCGGCGAGGCGCTGCTCGCCACCTGGACCACCTTCACCCGCTGCGTCCTGCCGGTCGTCGCCGTCACCCTCCCCTACGGCATGGTGGTCAGCCTCCAGGGCCTCGAGATCTTCCGCATGTTCGGGGCCGAGCGCCTGCTCGGCTCCCTCGTCAGCGTCGCCGTGCTCCGCGAGCTGTCGCCGGTGATGGCCAGCGTCCTCGTCGCCGCCCAGGGCGGCAGCGCCTGCGCCGCCGAGCTCGGCGCGATGCGCATCAAGGAAGAGCTCGACGCCACCGAGGTCATGGCGGTGGACCCGCTGCGCTGGCACGTGGTTCCCCGGGTCCTCGGCCTCACCCTCGCCACCCCGCTGCTCGGCATCGCCGGTTCCGTCGCCGGGCTCGTCGGCGGCTACGTCACCGCGGTGCTGGTCAAGGGCGAGACCAGCGGGGTCTTCCTCGGCGGCATGTGGGCGCTCATGGGCCCGGTGGACGCCTGGGCGGGCGTGCTGAAGACGACGGTGTTCGGCGCGGTGATCGGGCTCATCGCCAGCTACCACGGCTTCTACGCCACCGGCGGCGCGGCCGGGGTCGGGCGGGCCGTCAACGACACGGTGGTTCGCAGCGTGCTCGTGTTCATCGTGTTCAACTACTTCCTCACCAGCGCCCTGTTCGGGGCGGTGCAGCCGTGAAGGCCCCCCGCCCCGCGGCCGGCGGCCTCGCCGCCCCGGTGGCCTCCCTGGGCGACTACGGGCTGTTCCTCTACGACTTCGCGGTGGCCGTCCTCCGTCACGGCGTGCCCTGGCGCGAGATCCTCGCCCAGGCCTACGCCATCGGCGTCCGCAGCCTGCCCATCCTCCTCGTGATCTCGAGCTTCGTCGGCACGAACCTCGCGCTCCAGGGCCACGCGGCCTTTCGCGCCCTCGGCGGCGAGCGCCTGGTCGGCATGTTCGTGTCCCTCGCCGGCGTCCGCGAGCTGGCGCCGATCATCGCCGCCAGCATGGTGGCGGCCAAGGCCGGCACCGAGATGGCGAGCCAGATCGCCGTCATGCGGATTCGCGAGCAGATCGACGCCCTGGAGGTCATGGCGGTCAACAGCCTGGCCTGGCTCGTCGCGCCGCGCCTCGGCGGCATCCTGCTCGTGCTGCCGGCGCTGACCCTCATCGCGATCTTCAGCATGGTCGGAAGCGGCTACCTCGTCGCCGTCCACCAGCTCGGCATCAGCGGCCACAGCTTCATGAGCTTCGCCGTCGAGGGGGTCGGGGTGGTCGACTTCTGGTACGGCGTGGTCAAGGCGATGGTCTTCGGGCTGGTGATCGTGACGGTGAGCTGCTGGTACGGCTTCCGGGCCACCAGCGGCCCCGAGGGCGTCGGGCGGGCCACCAACCTCGCCGTCGTCACCTCGGCCATCGTCTGCGTGGCGATCAACTACTTCCTGAGCGAGCTGCTCTACGGCGGAGCCGGCTGAGATGGCGCGACCGGGGGTGGCGGCGCGCACGACGGGAGCGGTGCTCCTCATCGTCGGCGTGTTCTACGCCGGCGTCATCGTCACCGGCCTGCACACGAGCGAGCGCGAGATCCACGCGCGCACCGAGCGCGAGATCGCCGGGCACGCCCGCGCGGTCCTCGCCTCCCTCACGGAGCGGGCGGGGCGGAGGCGGCCCCACGGCTTCGAGGCGGCGGTCGCCGAGGCCGCCCGGCTCACGGACCTCACGGTGGGCCTCTGCGGTCCCGGCGGCACCCTGGCCGAGGCCCGCCCGGCGGGAGCCCGGGAGGCGCGCCCCGCCTGGCGGCCCTGCGGCGACCCGGCCCTGTCGCGGCCCGGCGTGCGGACGGTGCGGGGCGCCGCCGGGGAGATCGCCATCGCCGCGCTGCCGGTCCGGGCCGGCCCCGCCTGCGCCGGCTGCCACGAGGCGGGCGACGAAACCCTCGCCACCCTCTACCTCTGGGACGACCTCGCCCTCGAGGAGCAGGCGATCCGGCGCCTCCGCCGGGCCTGGCTCGCCGGCGGCGTCGCCAGCCTCGCCGTCCTGTGGGGGCTGCTCGTCCTCGCGCTCCGCCTGGGCCTCATCCGGCCCATCCAGCGCCTCGCCCGCCGCATGGCCGCCGTCCACGCCGGCGACCTCGACATCCCCCCCGCCGCGCCCTACCCCGCCCACGAGCTCGGCGACCTCGCCCGGAGCTTCGATGCGATGCTCGCCGCCCTGCGCGACGCCCAGGACCGCCTCGAAGCGCTGCTCCAGCGCCGCACCCGGGAGGCCTCCGAGCTCGCCCGCCAGGTGCGGACCATGCAGGTCCAGCTCGTCGAGGCCGAGCGGCTGGCCACCCTCGGCGAGCTCACCGCCACCGCCGCCCACGAGGTGCGTCAGCCGCTCAACGCCCTCGGCCTGAACCTCCAGCTCGTCGACCGGGCGCTGCGCCGCCTGCCGCCGGGCGACACCGAGGCCGCGCGCCGGCGCCTCGCCCTCGCCCGGCAGGAACTGCGGCGCCTCGACGAGGTGATCGAGCGCTTCTCCAAGCTCGGGCGAAAGCGGGCCGCGCGTCCCGAGCGCCTCGCGCTGGGCGAGGTCCTCGACGGGGTCCTCGCCCTGCTCGCCCCGGCGGCCGAGCGGCGGGGCGTCCGCCTCCGCCTCGACGCGGCGCCGGCCCCCCTGGCGGTGCTCGCCGACGAGGGCTCGCTGTGGCAGGTCTTCCTC
>WGAH01000336.1 GCA_015489145.1 Deltaproteobacteria bacterium | reverse complement strand
GGCGCTGGGCCGTCGAGGCCGAGGTGTGCGTGGGCTGCGGGATCTGCGCGGACCTCTGCCGCTTCGGGGCGCTCGACCACCCGGCCGCCGCGGCGCTTCCCGCGCCGGTGCCCGGGCGCTGCACCGGCTGCGGCGTGTGTGCGCGGGAGTGCCCGACGGGGGCGGTGCGCCTGCGCCGGGATGCCCCGGTCGGCGCGCCCGCCGCGTGTTAGGCCGTTTGCGCGTCGCCAACGCCGTCCGGCGGGCCGGCGGCGGAGCGGGTGAAGCCCGCCGGAGAGGAGCCGATGGGCCGAGGCGAGAGCGCGGGCGGGCTGGTGGAGCAGGCGCGGCGCGCCGGCGTGGTCGGCGCGGGCGGCGCCGGCTTTCCCGCCTGGAAGAAGCTCGAGGCCCGGGTCGACACGAGCATCTGCAACGCCGCCGAGTGCGAGCCCCTGCTGTTCAAGGACCAGGAGCTCATGCGGCGGTACCCGGAGCGCGTGGTGGACGGCCTGCGCCGGGCGATGCGCGCCACCGGGGCCAGCCGCGGGGTGATCGCGATCAAGGCGAAGTACGTCGAGGCCCGGCGGGCCCTCGAGCGCGCCGCCGGCGGCGACATCGAGTTCCACCTGTTCGACAGCTTCTACCCCGCCGGCGACGAGGTCATCGTCGTCCACGACGTCACCGGCCGCCTCGTGCCCCCCGGGGGCATCCCGCCGGCTGTCGGCGTCGCCGTCCACAACGTCGAGACGCTGATCAACCTGAGCTTCGCCGCCGAGGGGCGGCCGGTCACCCGCACGGCGATCACGGTGGCGGGTGCGGTGCGCTCGCCGGCGACGGTGGTGGTGCCGGTGGGCACGCCGGTGCGGGAGGTGGTGGCGGCGGCGGGAGGAGCGGCCTGCGACGACCCGGTCGCCCTCGACGGCGGCGCCATGATGGGGCGCTTCCTCGACGACTTCGACGCGCCGGTCACGCGCACCACCGGCGGGCTCATCGTCCTGCCCCGCGACCACCGCCTCGCGCGCCGCAAGGCCGAACCCGAGGCGGTCAAGCTCCACGTCGCCCGGGCGGCCTGCGACCAGTGCCGCATGTGCACCGAGCTGTGTCCCCGCTACCTCCTCGGCTACGCGGTGGAGCCCCACGCGGTGATGCGATCCGTCGGCTTCGCGGGAGACCGGGGCCTCGAGCTCGGCGAGGCGGGGCTGCTCTGCTGCGAGTGCGGCGTCTGCGACCTCTACGCCTGCCCCGAGGACCTGCCCCCCCGCGACATGTGCGTGCGGAGCAAGCGCCTGCACCGCGAGGCCGGCCGCCGCCCCGATCCGCCGGTGGGCCTCGGCCGCCCGCATCCGATGCGCGACGCCCGGCGGGTGCCCCTGTCGCGGCTGGTCGAGCGCCTGGGCATCGCCGAGTGGGACGTGCCGGCGCCGATGATCGACTCGCCGCCCCCGCCCGCCGAGGTGCGGCTGCTCCTCAAGCAGCACGTCGGCGTCCCGGCCCGGCCGGTGGTGCGCCCGGGCGAGGCGGTGCGGGTCGGGCAGGTGGTGGCCGAGGTCCCCGAGGGGCAGCTCGGGGTGCCGATCCACGCCTCCATCGACGGGCGGGTGGTCGCCGTGGACGACCGCGCCGTCACGGTGCGACGATGAGGCGCGAGGCGACGTTTCCCGGCGGGCGACCGCCGGCCCGGACGAGGTGGCCGTGAGCTGGAGAAGCATGGACAAGCCCCCGCCCCCCTCCCTCGGCCTGCTCGAGCTGTCGAGCGTGGCCCGGGGCATGGAGGCCACCGACCGCATGCTCAAGGCGGCGGGCGTCGAGCTGGTGCTGGCCCGCACGATCTGCTCGGGCAAGTACATGGTGCTCGTCGCCGGGGAGCTCGAGGAGGTCGAGGCGAGCATGGAAGCCGGCCGCGCCCTCGCCCGCGAGAGCGTGATCGACCACTTCATCATCCCGGATGTCCACCCGGACGTCTTCCCCGCCCTGGCCTCCGCGACCCCCATTCGCAAGAAGGAAGGCGCCATCGGCATCATCGAGGCCTTCAGCGTCGCGAGCCTCGTCGAGGCCATCGACCGGGTGGCCAAGGCCGCCCTCGTCGAGATGGTGGAGTGCCGGCTGGCGATGGCCCTGGGCGGGAAGGCCTACCTCGTGTTCACCGGCGACGTGGACGCCGTGGGCTACGCCATCGAGGCGGGGGTCGAGGTGGTGGAGCGGCGGGGGCTGCTGGTGCACCGGGTCGTCATCCCGGATCCCCGCCCCGAGCTCTACGAGACGCTGGTGTGAGCGGCCGAAACCGGAAAAGTTTTCCGGTGTGGGAAATCTTTTCCGATCGCCGGCCGCCCGGTCGGGGAATTGCCGGCGTTGTCGGGACGGGCGGGAGTGGCGCGGTTCTTGCAACAATAGTGACGCCGTGAGGACCCCGTGCCCAGCCCTTCGCCCTCGACGCCCGCGCCCCGAACCCGCCGCCCGGCGGCCTCCCGGACGCGGCGGCTTCACCCTGCTCGAGGTTCTCGTCGCCCTGTCGATCCTGCTGATCCTGCTGCTCATCGGGTGGTCGAACTTCCATGACACGCTTCCGCGCTACCGCATGGTCGGGGCCGCGCGCCTCCTCCGGGGCAACCTGATGACCCTTCGCAACCTCGCGATCCAGACCAACCGCGAGACCCGCCTGAGGCTGGTCTCCACGCCGGGCTGCGACGACGTCGACGCCTGGGGCGGGCGCTGGGAGCTGGCCATCGGGGACGCCGCCTCCCGCTCGTCGAGCTGGGACGTGCTGCCGGAGGACAGCGAGGTCGACGGCTCCGACGACGACGACTCGGAGGGCCGCGTCGACCTCGGCGCCGGCGGCAACCACCAGGCTCGCGGGGTGTGCCTGGACGACTGGGGCACCCTGGAAGGCCCGGGTCCCGACACCGCCGACGCCATCGTGTTCAGCCCCCGCGGCTGGGTGGCCAACCCCGGCGGCGACTTCTCCTCGGACGGCACCATCGACCTGGTCCTCGTCAACCAGGAGGCCGCGCGCAAGGGCGTCGACGACGCCATCGCCGTGCGCGTCACCCGGGCGGGCATGGTCCGCCTGGAGCCCACCCTCGCCGGCGCCGAGCCCCTCGACGCCGCCACCACCACCTCCTCGACGGCCCCATGACCGCCCGGCTCCCCACGCGAACCGCCCCGCGCCGCGGCTTCACCCTCATCGAGGTGCTGGTCGCGACGGCCCTGCTGGGCTTCTCGCTCATCGTGATGTTCGGCTTCCACAGCCAGGCCGTGCGCTCGAACCGCGAGGCGCGCAAGATGACGGCCTGCACCTACCTGGCGCAGCTCGAGCTCGAGCGGCTGCTCAGCCTGCCCTGGGACAGCACCACCCGGGCGACGGACCTCGCCGACAGCTCCAGCTACGGCGACCCGACCACCGCCTCGGACCCCTACGCGCCGCTGTACCACCCCAACGCCGGGGCGCTCCCCACGCCGGTGAACGCCGCCGACCAGACCGGCAGCACCCTGGGGCAGCCGATCTACTACGTCACCTGGGACGTCACGGACATGGATTCCGATTCGACCTACGCCCGCATCCGGGTGCGTTGCGCCTACAAGGACAACACCTTCAACACCTGGCGCGGCACCACGATCTCCACGTACCGGTGGAGGAACTGATGCGGCGCGGCGCGATGCGGGCGGCCGGCCGGCGGGGTTTCACGCTCCTCGAGGTGATCGTGGCGGTGGCGATCGCCAGCTTCACCGTCGCGGCGCTCTACGGGCTGTTCACGGTGCAGACGCGGCAGTTCGTCACGCAGGATCTCCAGATGGAGATGCACCAGAACCTGCGTTTCGCCACCGAGATGGTGACCCGCAGCCTGCGCATGGCCGGCTACAACACCGACGGCCGGGTCTACGGGGTCATGGGCTACCCGACCGACGCCGACGACCTGCCGGTGGTGATCCCCTGGGACGCCGACGGGGCGAACGGCACCGACGCGGTCACGGTGGTCTTCGGCGACCCCGACCTGGTGATGGACACCGAGAACGACGTCATCGAGAGCTACACGACCACGCAGATCAGCTTCCGGCCCAACCTCCTCGACAACGCGAGCAAGCTCAGCCGCTTCGAGCAGGACGACCTGCTGCTGTGCTTCGACTACGCGAACAACCAGGGCATGGAGACCTACATGTGGTCGGTGGCGAGTGACTACAGCTCGGCCTCGCCCGGGGTGATCACGGTGAGCGACAACTCCGGCTACTCCGACTACGCCAACCTGTTCTCGACGAACGCCAACCTCGCCCCGATCATGAGCTGCACCAAGGGCGACGTCTACACGTTCTACGTCGACGACGTGGACGGGGACGACCCGCCGGGCACCTCGGCCCACCCGGTGCTCATGCTCGACCTGAACATGAACTGGCCGGACGCCGACGACGTGCCCCTCGTCGACAACATCGAGGACTTCCAGGTCGAGTACTGCCTCGACGACGGCACGGGCACGGTGGACTGCTCCGACTCGACGAACTGGGTCGACACCTTCGACACCGACAACGTCGAGCACCTGTGGATGGCGCGCGTCTCCATCGTCGCCCGCAGTTCCCGCGAGGAGACGCGCGGAACCTACGACAACAAGCGCCCCGCCCTGGCCAACCGCTCGGGGGCCTCCACCACCGACCACTACTTCCGCGAGGTCCTCGTCACCGAGGTGACGCTCCGGAACCTCCGCTACCAGGACACCATGGCCGGATTCTGAACCATGCGCCGCCTCCCCCTCTCCCGCGTCCTCCGCCCCGCCGCCTCCCGGCGCGGCTACGTGATGCTCGTGGCGATGCTGTTCATCGCGATCCTGGCGGTGATCGGCGCCAGTTCCCTCGAGATCGCCGGCATCGACCAGCGCATCGCCCTCCAGAACCGCAAGCACATGCTCGTCGTCAACACGGCGCACGCCGGCACCGAGCACGCCCGGGTGGAGCTGTCCTACCGCGACCCGCCCTCCGACGGCCTCGACACGGCGCCCGACACCTACGGCGACTTCGTGACGGCCAGCGAGGCCGAGGCCGACTTCGGCGGCCTGTCCTACACGCACAACCTGGGCGTCTACTGGGTCGAGGCGACCTACCACCGCTGCGGCAACCCGCCGCCGGGCTTCAGCACCGAGGTCGGCAAGAACAAGTTTCGCGCGGACTACTGGGAGATGAAGTCCACGGCCCGCATGCAGGACACGACCTACACCAACGTCAACGAGACCAAGGCCGTCGCCAGCGCGCTCATCCGCAAGGTGAAGTTCGGCACGTGCAAGATCCGCCTGGGCATGGAGGGGTGATGGGCGGAACCCGGAGGAACCGATGAACCGACGCAGCCTGCTGCTTCCCGCCGCCGGCGTGGCGGCGCTGTTCGCCCAGCCCGCCGACGCCTCCTCCTCGGTGGGCGGCGAGGAGTACCTGTCCCTCGTCGAGTACGTCGAGCCGAACATCCTGTTCGTGCTGGACATGTCCAAGGGCATGGGGGACCCCTGCCCCTCGGACACGGCCATCGACACCGGCACCTGGGAGACCGGGAGCGGCACCACGACCGGCGACGGTGGTGGTGGCGGCGGCGGTGGCGGCGGCGGCGCCGACACGGGCGGCTCGGGCACCACCGGCGATGGCGGCGGCGGTGGTGCCCGAGCCGCCCG
>WGAH01000335.1 GCA_015489145.1 Deltaproteobacteria bacterium | reverse complement strand
GTCCCGGCGGCGCCCCCGCCGGCGGACCTCCGGCGGGATTCCCGGCCGCGCCACCGCCATCACCGGGCTCTCCGCCGCCGAGCTCGCGGTCGGCGACCTCGAGATCCGCGACCGGCGCCTCGGCCTCCTCGTCGCCCGGAGCGTTCCCCACGCGGGCCCGCAGCCGGTCCTGCAGGGCAGCGTTGCCCCTTCCGCCCCCGCGCCGCCCGCGCCCGTGCGCGGGGGCGCGCTCGCCTTCGTCCAACCCTCGCCGGGAGCGGCCCTCGAGCTTTCCACGCCGGTACGCCATCGCCATCCCACCTCGCACCGATGTCCTCGATAATCTATCGTCTCTTCCCTCCTTTCCCGCATGCAGGATGATGACATCCCACCCGAACCGGGGAAGCCCCATGCCCAGGCCCTGCCGCGCCTGCGGGCTACCGGGCGAGGCTGACGGCCTCTGTCCCGAATGCCGGCCCGCCGCGCCCTTCCTCGCCGAGAACTCCCGCGACCGCCTGGCCGCCCTGCGCCGCGCCCGAGCCGAGGACCGCCCCGCCGTCCTCCTCGCCGCCCTGCGCGGCGGCGCCCGCCTCTGGGAGGGGTCGGCCCCCGACGGCACCGATCTCGCCGAGGCGATCCTGCTGTGGCTCGTCCGAAACCGGCCCACCATCGACTTCCTCCGCTGGCTCGCCGAAGACGCCCGCCACGGCCACCTCGCCGTGCCGGCGCTGGCCCGGGACCGCCCCGAGCTCGCCCTCCAACGCGCCCCGCTGTGGCTGGCCCCGGGCCGCCCGGCCGCCCGGCCCGGGGCGCTGTTCGAGGTGTGGCGAGCCGATCTGCGGCACCAGCTCGCCCTCGGTTTCCGCATCGGCAGTCACCGGGGTTCCCGCGCCTGGGAAGACGGCATCGCCGCCGCCGCCGGCTTTCCCGAGCGCCTGATCGTCCGGTGGGCGATTCGCGGCGGCCACCGCCGCCCGAGCCCCGACGCCTTCCCCCCGGACATGCTCGAGCGGGCCGCGGGCTGGCGCCGCTGGCCTCCCCGCCGCTTCGAGCGGGACCGCGCCGGCCGCAACTGCATCGTCTACTGCGTGCGCTGCGGCGAGTTCGCCGACCACGGCCCCTGCGGCTGGTGCGGGGCCGACCCGGAGCTGCCCGGGCTGCGCCTTCTCGGAACCGCGGCGGTCGCCTGGGAGGAACGCGGGACCTGCCCCGACTGCGGCATCGACCTCACCCTCCGGGTCGTCCCCCAGCAATGCCCCGGCTGCGGCCGCCGCCTCGACTGGAGCCGCCGCTCCCGCCCCGCCGAGGCGCCCGACCGCTGAAGGCCTCAGGACGCCGCGACCTCCTCGGCGAACACCGGCAGCACCCCCTGCCGGGGCCGCCGCGCCAGGAGGGACCGCACCCGCGCCACGGCGGCCCGGCCGGCGGCCTCCGGGTCCAGCTCGGTGGTGTCGAGCCAGGCCGTCCGGCCGGCCAGCGGGTGCCGCGCCAGGTCCCGGTAGACCGCCCGCAGGCGGCGGGCGTGCGCCGGGTCGAGGGCCACGCGGTCGTGGCCGCTCGCCTCGCCGCGCCGGCCGATGCGCCGGGCCCGCTCGCGGTCCGAGGCGTCGAGGATCAGGGTCGCGTCGGCGGGAACGAGGTGGTCCTCGATGAGGGGCACGGCGAGGTCGAGCCCTTCGAGGCGGCCCCAGGCGAGCGTGCTCAGCCAGTAGCGGTCGAGCACCACGTCGCGGCCGGCGTCGAGCACCGCCCCGAAGGCCGCCGCCGCCGCCAGCACGGAGGCGGCGTAGAACAGGCGCACCGCGAGGGGGTCGCGCGCCAGCGCGCGCTCGGCCGCCTCCCGCACCGCCCGCAGGTCCGGCGAGGGCGTCGTGCCCACCTCGGCGTCGAGGGCGGCGGCCAGCGCGCGCACCACCGTGCTCTTGCCGGCGCCGTCCAGGCCCTCGACGACCACCAGGCGACCGCGGCGCCTCACGCCGCCCCCTCGCCGCGCCGCCGCGGCGTGGGCCCCACCGCCAGCACCTCCAGCCAGCGCGTCCGGGGGCCCATGCGAACCTCGCGCAGGTCGCCGGGCTCGGCCCCGATGAGCGCCTTGCCCAGCGGCGAGTTGTAGCTGATGCGCCCCTCGGAGGGGTCGCCGTCGTCGTAGCCGGCGATCCACACCTCCCGCGGGGCCTCCTCCTCGTCCTCGAAGGCGAAGCGCACCGAGGCGCCGACGACCACCCGATCCGGGGCCTCCTCCAGCGGCGGCACGAGCACGGCGGCCTCGTGGCGGCGCTCCAGCTCGCGCACGCGGTTCGCCAGCATGTGCATCTTGCGCTGGTTCTCCTCGAAGGCGAAGTTGTCGTGCCACCCCGAGGTGTCGCCGCTCTCGAGGGCGGCCGGGTTGTCGTCGCAGACCGCCTTGTACTCGGCGCGGGCCCGGGCGATGCGGGCGCGCAGGCGCTCGAGGCCGTCGGGGGTGTAGTAGTAGCGCATGGCTTCCTCCGGGAGGGGGGTCATCGGGAACCGGCGAGGCTCGCCGGGCCGGCGAGGTCGCAAACCAGGGCCGCGAGGGTCTCGGGCGGGGCCGCGCCGGTGTCGAGGAAGACCGCCGGGGCGGGGGCCAGGGCGACGGCCAGGGCGCCGGCGAGGCGGCCGACCTCGGCGAAGAAGGCCGGGTCGCCGGGCTCGTGCTGCCGCCGGGCGAGCACCGCCGGCGAGGCGGTCAGCACCACCGGGAGCACGCCCGCCCAGGCCGGGCGCTCCCGCACCGCGGCCAGCCAGCGCGCCGCCTCCGCCGGGCTGCGGCGCAGGGCGTAGGCGAGGTTGCCGGGGTGCCAGGTCTCGACGACGCGCAGGCCGCCCCCGGCCGCCTCCCAGGCGAGGTCCCGGGCGAACTCCTCGACGAAGACGCGCCGGTCGAAGGCGGCCTGGGGCGCGTCCGCGGCGGCGCCGGGATCGCGCCAGGCCGGGTCGGCGGCGAGGCGCTCGCCGACCTCCGGGTGGAAGGGGCAGCCGAGGCGCTCGGCGAGGAGCCGGCCGAGCGTGGTCTTGCCGACCCCGTGCGGGCCGACGACGACCACCGTGCGGACGGGGACGGCGCGGGCGGGAAAGGCGGGAACCCTCATCGGACCTCCAGCGGGGACTCGCCCGAAGGGACGCGCGGGGCGGCGGGAACCGGACAGGCGAGGGCGCGGCCGAGCCAGGCGCCCCAGGCCCGCGCCGCCGCCGCCCGGCCGCCCGCGCGCAGGACCGGGAGGAGCGGCAGGCCCAGGTCGGGGCGGTCCATGCAGGGGCGCAGCACGCCGGCGGCGTCGAGGCGCACGGCGAAGATGCCCTCGCGGCAGCGGTCGCGTACCGGGCAGGCGGCGCAGGCCCGCCAGGGGGCCAGGGCGCCGAGGTGGCGGTGCTTGATCTCGACCTCCAGCCCGTCGGCCCAGCGCAGGCGCAGGGTGTCGAGGCTGTGCGGGTCCGCGTCGGTGCCGACGCTGGCGGGCAGGCCCCGCAGGCGGATCAAGGTGCCGACGAGGGCCTCGGGGCCGAGGCCGTCGCGGCCCAGGTCGTCGAGGAGGCCGACGACCACGGGCCAGCGGGCGACCTCGTCGAGGAGGGCGGCGAGATCCGCGTCGTCCTCGGGGCCCCGCCACACCGTGTTGAGCTTGGCGGGCCGGCCGTGGGCGAGCAGGCGCGCGACGAAGCGCCGGCGCAGCTCCCAGGCCGCGCGGTCCCGCCGGGTGCGGGCGGTGAAGGCCTCGAGGGTCCAGCCGTGAATCGTCAGGTTGGCGCGGTCCAGCCCCGCGGCGAAGGCGGCGTCCAGCTGCGCCGGGTCCACGGTGGCGCCGGTGATGATCGACAGGTCGAGGTCGGGCCCCCCGGCGCGAACGCGCCGCAGGATCTCCGGCAGGTCCCGCCGCAGCAGGGGCTCGCCGCCGAGGAACTTGACCTTTCGCACGCCCTGCTCGGCCCCGGCGAGCACGAGCTCGGCGACCTCCGCCGCCGACAGGCGCTCGCCGCGGTGGGCGGCGCGGTCGAGGCCCTCGCCGTGGCAGTAGGTGCAGTCCAGGGTGCAGGCGGTCGTCAGCACCACGCGCAGGTAGGTGGGGCGGCGGGCGGCGGCGAGCATGGAAACCTCCGTCGTTGCACCGGAAAGACGCACGCCCCGCCGCGAACCGGACATCGTCGCCGGCCGCCGGGCTACCCTGCCCCCGGAGGAACCCGTGCCCCGACCGCCTGCACCCTGGACTGCACCTACTGCCACGGCGAGGGCCTCGACCGCGCCGCCCACCGCGGCGAGCGCCTGTCGGCGGCGGAGGTCGCCGAGCTCGTGCTCGCCGGGGCCGAG
>WGAH01000334.1 GCA_015489145.1 Deltaproteobacteria bacterium | reverse complement strand
GGGACGCCGCTCCTACGCGGGACCAGCGCCGGTTGGGGGATGGGCTTCACGCAGCGGCGCAGGAGGGGTCGGTGTCCTCGGTGACCGGCCGCCCGCGGGGCTGCCTCGGCGGCCAGAATCGCGGGTCCCGCGCGCGGGAGTGGGGGAAACGCCGGGTTCTCGACGCGGGAGCGCCGTTCCTGTCCGGCAGAGCGGGCCGCCTCGAGCGAGACCCATCGAAAACCGGCGTTCGTCCGTGCCGCCCCGCCGCCGCGCGGGAGCTCGAACGCGGCTCGGGGCCTCGGTGCGGCCAAGGCGACGGGTCCCGCGCAGCGGGGCGGTCACGGTGGGCGGTCCCGCGCGCGGGAAGGCCCCGGATGACCGCAACTCGCCGGGCCGGGGGCGCGGTGGGTGGCGCCGAGACGCGGCGAAGGGTCGGCGCCGGCGCCGGCTGGGATAGGGGCCGCCCCATGCAGCCGATCGCCGACCTCGCCTGGGGGCGCCCGGGGGCGCGCCGCCTCGTCCTGCCCGGCCTGCCCGAGCGCGTCGCCGCCGGCCCGGCCGGGCTCGCCTGGGCCGTCGACGACGTGCTCCTCACCGCCCGGCCGCACGCCGGCGGCGGCTGGACCGCGACCCTGTGGCCCCTCGGCGGGACCGCCCTCGACCTGTTCCCCACCGCCCGGGGCTTCGTCGCGCTGACCGCCTCCGAGGCCGGCGAGGCGAGGGCCTGGTGGCTGCCCGCCGGGCGCTCCGTCGCGCTGGGACCCGCCTGGGCCGCGCGCCTCGGCGCATCCCTGGCGGTGCTGCGCGGCACCGGGGAGCGCCGCCTGCTGCGCCTCCCGGAAGGCGGGCCGCTGCCCCTGCCCCTCGGGGCGCGGGCCAACCGCCTCCACCCGTGGCGGGGCGACGGCGGCGGGGTCGCCTGGCGCGACCGGGGCACGGTCTACCGCGCCGCCTTCGACGGTGACGGCTCAGGGGCGCCGCGGGTGCGCGTCGCCGGGAGCTGCGCCGGTTCCGGCCGCCTCTCCGCCGGTCCCCACGGGGCGTTGCTCGCCGGCGACGCCCGCGGCCTCCAGGTCGCCGCGCCGGGCCGGAGCCTGCGCCGGGTCACGGGGCTGGCGACGGAGGCCTCGGCCCGTCTCCCCGAGCACGCCTGGTCGGCGGACGGCCGGCGCCTGCTGCTGTGCGCCCCGGGCGGACGCACGGTGGCGCTCGCTCCCGGCGCCTCGCCGGAGGTGCGCCCCACCGCCGAGGGCGTCGCCGGGCGGCCCGCCGGCTGGCTCCCGGCCGAGGCCTTCCCCGAAGGCGCCCGCCCCGCCGACCCGTCGGGGCCCGGCTCCTGCCGAGGTGCCGACGCGGCCGTCGTTCTCGACGAGGCCGGCGGCGCGCTCCGCACCCTCGACGGCACGGCCCTGGCCGAGGGCTTCGCCGAGGGCGCCGCCTGCGCCGCCGGGGGCCTGCTCTACGGTCCCGACGGCGCCGCCAGGGACCTGGCCACCGGGCGGGTGCGGTGGCGGCACCCGGCCCTGGAGGCCGATCTCATCGACGCCCGCGACGGCCTCGTCGCCAGCGTGGTCGGCCGGCGCGTCACCGTGCTCGACGCCGCCGGGCGCGAGCGCCACCGCTGGCGGCTGCCCCGGGCGCTCGCCGAGGACCTGGCCGGGGTGGTCGTGGACGGGGATCGCCTGGTCCTTCCCACCCTCGACGCCCTCGACACCGGCGCGGCGACGGCGATGCGCCTCGACGGCCGCCCGGCCGGCCGGGCCCCGTGGCCGCCGCCGGACCGCGGGGAGCCGGCGCCGCCGCCGGTCTTCGAGGGAACCGCCTCCGCCGCCGGGCGCCGCTGGCTGTGGACCCCGGGGGGCGCGGTGCTGAGCCTGCCCGCCGCGTAGCCGGGGCCGCGGCTACTCCACCGTCACCGACTTGGCGAGGTTGCGCGGGCGGTCGATGTCGCGGCCGAGGGCGAGGCCCGCCTTGTAGGCGAGGAGCTGCAGCGGGAGCACCGTCAGCAGCGGCGTGAACCACTCGCTCGTCTCGGGCACGGGAATCGCGACGTCGGCGAGCTCGGCGATGTCGTCGCCGGCGGTGTGGATGAGGGCGATGCGCGCCCCGCGGGCCCGGCACTCCTGGATGTTGGAGCGCGTCTTGTCGCGCAGGTGATCGCGCGGCGCGATGACGATCACGGGGGTGCCCTCCTCGAGAAGGGCGATGGGACCGTGCTTCATCTCGCCCGCCGGGTACGCGATGCAGGGGACGTAGGCCACCTCCATCAGCTTGAGCGCGCCCTCGGCGGCCACCGCGCTGCTCAGCCCGCGCCCGAGGAACAGCACCACCCGGGCGTCGAGGACCATGCGAACCAGGGCGTCGATGGGCCCCGGCGCGGCGAGGTACTCCTCGACGAGGGCGGGCACGCGCTGGAGCTCCTCGGCGAAGCGCCGCCCCTCGTGGGGGCCGAGGGTGCGGGCCCGGGCGAGCTGGAGGGTGAACAGGTAGAGCGCCGCGACCATGTTGCTGAAGGCCTTGGTCGAGGCGACGGCCATCTCCGGGCCGCTGTGGATGTAGACGCCGCGGCCGCACTCCCGGGCGATGGAGGAGCCGACGACGTTGACCACGCCCATCACCCGGCCGCCCTTGAGGCGGATCTCCTTGACCGCGCCGAGGGTGTCGGCGGTCTCGCCGGACTGGCTGACGGCGAAGTAGAGCGAGTCCGGGTCGATGGAGGGGTTCTGGTGGCGGAACTCGCTGGCGATCTCGGCGCGGGCCGGCACCCGGGCGAGCTGCTCGATCGCCGTCGCCCCGACGAGGCAGGCGTGGTAGGCCGTGCCGCAGCCGATGAGGCCCACCCGGGTGATGCCGACCAGCTCCCGGGGGGACAGGTCGAGGCCGCCGAGCTTGGCGGTGGCCTGCTCGGGCTGCACGCGGCCGCTGATGCACTGGCGCAGGGCCTCGGGCTGCTCGTGGATCTCCTTGAGCATGAAGTGCGGGAAGTCGCCGCGCTCGCCGTCGCCCCAGTCCTCCTCGAGCTCGTGGACGTCGAGGCTCACGCTGGCGCCGTCCAGGCGCGTCGTGCGGACGCCCGCGGCCCCGAGGACCGCGAGCTCGCCGTCCTGCAGGAAGACCACCCGGCGGGTGTAGGGGACCAGCGCGTGGGCGTCGCTGGCGAGGAAGGTCTCGCCGTCGCCGAGGCCGACGACCAGGGGCGAGCCGTTGCGGGCGGCGACCACGAGGTCGGGGTGGTCGGCGAACATGACGGCGATGCCCCAGGTGCCGCGAAGGCGGGACAGGGCGGCGCGGACGCTCTCGACCGGGTCGCCCTGGAGGTCGGGGGGAACCGTGTCGCTGCCGGCGGCCAGGCCGAAGTAGTAGCGGGCGACGAGGTGGGCGATGATCTCGGAGTCGGTCTCGGAGCGGAAGCGCACCCCCTCGGCGGCGAGGCGCTCGCGCAGGCGGGCCATGTTCTCGACGATGCCGTTGTGGACCACGGCGATGCGGCCGCTGGCGTCGAGGTGGGGGTGGGCGTTGGCCTCGGTCACCCCGCCGTGGGTGGCCCAGCGGGTGTGGGCGATGCCGAGCCGGCCCGGCTGGTCCTCGGGCACGGCCCGGGCGAGGTCGGCGACCCGGCCCACCCGCCGCCGGACGGCCAGCTCGCCGCCGTCGAGCACCGCGAGGCCGGCGGAGTCGTAGCCCCGGTACTCGAGCCGCCGGAGCCCCTCGAGGAGGATGGGCGCCGCCGGGCGCGTCCCGATGTAGCCGATGATCCCGCACATGCTGCCTCCGACACCCGCCCGCTCGAGCCGGCCCGCGCGGCCGGACCCGCGGGGACGCGGCCGGGGAGCCTAACCCGACCGGGGCTTCCTCCCCCACCCTGCCCCGGCCCGGGCCGGCCGGCGGTCCCAGAGTGGGACGAGGCGTGTCGGCGGCCGCCAGCGGGAAAACCGACTGTCATGGCCTGACCTGCGGTCCGACATCACCAGGGCATGGAGGCGAAGAGCCGTGCTTCTATGTGGCGTTCATCGCTTCACGGCGAGCTCCAGAAGCCTGAACAGTCTCTCCACCGT
>WGAH01000333.1 GCA_015489145.1 Deltaproteobacteria bacterium | reverse complement strand
GGGGCCGACCACGCAGGCCAGGCTGACCCCGCCGGGCGGGGAGCCGCCGGCGGACCGGGGCTCGGGGAGCTCGTCGTCGGGTTCGGGTAGGACGGGTGGGAGCACGGTGGGCATCGGTTCCCCGCGGAGGCCCGGGGACGATAGCAGCCGCGCGCCCGGCCGGGCCGCGCCGATCGCGGTTCCCGGTTAGGGGCGGCGCCGGGTGTGGTGGATTCCCCTTCACCTCTCGGCGACGGGGGCGATATCCACCCCGGCCGCCCCCGCCTCTCGGGGCGACCGGCTGCGAGGTGGGATGGTGCTGGTCGAGGCGTGCCGACGGGTCGTGGCGGAATCCCCGCTGGTCGAGGTGCGGCAGGAGGCGGTGGAGCGGCTCGCGTCGAGGCTGGCCCTCGCCGAGTGGCGGGAGCCGCCGTGGCGGGTGCCGGGCTGGAACGCCGGGGACCAGCTCGAGAAGGTCGTCGCCTGGGCGCTCGCCTTCGGGGCGGTGAACTTCGCCCTCCTCCCCGAGCCCGGCCGGCCCGCCTGGCGCCCCGAGGCCGGCGCCTCCCTCTGCCCGGTCCTCTCGCTGCTCCGCGCCCTCGCCGCCGCCATCGACCGCGGCTGGTCCCTGCACGAGGCGGCCTTCCTCGAGGGCCTCACCCTCGACGAGCTGCACGCGGCCCTGCGCCCCGCCCCGGACGCCGACCCGCTGCCGATGATGGAGGCGCGCCTCGCCGCGCTGCACGAGCTCGGCCGCGCCTACGCGGGCAACGGCGGCCCCCTCGGCCTCATCGCCCGGGGGCGCCGGTCGGCCTGGGCGCTGGTGCAGGTCCTCGCCGCGGAGCTTCCGCGCTGGGACGACGCCCGCACCTGGCGGGGCCTCCGCCTGCGCTTCCTCGGGCGCGCCCAGGTGACGGTCTCCATGCTCGCCTCCCTGGTTCGCGACGAGCTGGAGGTGGAGCGCTGGGACGACCTCGACCGGCTGCCGGGCTTCAGCGAGCCCCACGTCCCGCGCCTCCTCCGCGCCGAGGGGGTGCTGGTCCTGGCGCCGGAGCTCGCCGGACGCATCGAGGCCGGCGCGCCCCTGCTCCCCAACGGCGAGGAGGAGGTGGCGATTCGCGCCGCGACCCTCGACGCCGTCGACCGCCTGGTCAGCCGGCTCCGCCCGCTCCGCCCCGAGCTGACGCCGCTGCGCCTCAGCGGGTGGTTGTGGGGCGAGGCGGTGCGGCGAGACGAGGCCCTGCCGCCGCCCCACCGGACGCGCTGCCTCGACTATTGAACCCCTCGACCGGCGCGGCGCGGCCGGCTACCAGGGGCCTCCCGGCGGAGATGGAGTGGCCGTGGCGTGGATGGAGCAGGCGGGCGTCGCCCTCTTCGTCGTGTCGATGATGGTGACGGTGGGGCTCGACCTCACCTGGCGCGACGTCCTCGACGCCTGGCGTCGCCCGCGGGCCATCGGCCTGGCCATGCTCGCCAACTACCTCGTGCTGCCGGCGGTGGCCTGGGCGGTGGTGCGGGCCGTGGGGCTGCCGCTGCCCGTCGCGGCGGGTGTGCTGCTCATCTCCGCCGCTCCCGGCGGGCCGGTCGGGGCCGTGCTCGTCCGAAGCGCCGGCGGCAACCTCCCCCTCGCCACCTCGCTCGTCGTGGTCACCAACCTGCTCAACACGCTGCTCACGCCGGCCATCGCCGGCTGGTTCGGCGTCGCGCCGGAGGCCGGCGGGGCGGTGCCCGTGGGCGGGATGATCCGCACGATTCTCCTCGCGCAGGTGCTGCCGCTGTCCCTCGCCGTCACCCTGCGGACGCGCAACCCGGCCCTCGGGGCCCGCCTCAGCCCCCACGCCCGGCGCCTTGCCAACGTCGTCTTCGCGCTGGTGACGGTGGCCTTCGTCGCCGCCAACGGCCGGCGGCTGCTGGCGGTGCCCGCGCGGGCCCTCCTGGCGGTGGAGCCGGTGGTGCTCGCCTCCCTCGCCGTCGGCTGGCTGGTGGCGCCACGGCGGCGGGCCGACCGGGACGCGATGGCGCTGGTCGCGGGCATTCGCAGCATGAGCGTCGTGCTGCTGGTGATCGCGGCCTGGTACCCGAGCCCCGAGACGCTGCTCACGGCGCTGAGCTACTCGGTCAGCATGTTCCTGTGGTCCGCCCTGGCGGCCCGGATCATGGGGCGCCGGGCCGGGGCGATCAGCGCCCGTCCTGCTGGAGCTCCCGGATCGGCAGGAGGCTCCCCCAGCTCAGCGGCTCGCTCTCGTAGGTGAGGGCGTCGTCCCGGGCGCGCTGGAGGGTGGCGCGGAACTGGAGGAAGGTGCCGTCGGGAAGCTGGAGCACGGCGGTGAGCGCCGGCAGGGCGGGGGCGGTGGCGGCGACGGTGACCCGGAGGCGGTCGTCGGCGAGGCGCACCCACCGTCGCAGGGCGTCCCGGTCGAGGCGGACGAGCGCCGAGGGCGGCGGACCCTTCGAGAACAGGGCGGAGGGAGGGCCCTCGCCGGTGGCCGGCCGCGGGGTCACGGGCAGGGGGCGCCGCCCGCCGCGCCCGGTGCGGGCGACGCGCTGGTCGGCGTCGACGAGGGCCTGCACCACCGACCGCCGGCCGCGCGGCCGGGGCTCCTCGACGTCGGTGCCGGTGAAGCCGTCGGCGGCGGCGTCGCCGGAGGGAGCGGCGATGACGTCGCTGTCGTCGATGATCTCGACTTCGACCCCGGCGGGCGCCGGCGGCTCGGAGGAGGCGGGCCGCTCGCCGGTGGCCGTGGGCAGGGTGCTGCTGAGCGGCTCGGTCGGGGCATCGACGTCGCCGAGGGCCGACAGCCAGCGCCGCGCCCCCTCGGCATCGGCGTCGTGAATGCGAACCCCGCCGGGGCCCGGCCGGGAGCGCCGCACCCGGGCATCGAGGGTCGGAGCCTCGTCCCCGGCGGGCCGGATCGCGAGGGCGGTGCCCGCGGGAATCGCGAGGCCGGCGGCGAAGACGAGGGCGTCCTCGCGGACGGCGCGCAGCTCGCCCGGGATGAGGCCGTGGGCGCCGCGCACCTGGATCGCGATGGGGAAGGGGGGGGCTGGCATGGGTCCGGCGTTCGGGGGAACGGCTGGACCTG
>WGAH01000332.1 GCA_015489145.1 Deltaproteobacteria bacterium | reverse complement strand
TTTTGTGACAGACTTGCGTCGGCACCGAGCGGGGGGACGCGCCCTCAAGCATGACCGCGTCCGGCCGACAGGAGACGTCCGCGTTCCCCCAACCCGCCGCCGCATCCGCGACGACGCCTCCCCGGAGATGGCATGCGCATCGCAGTTCCCAGCGTCCTCCTCGTCCTCCTCGCCGCCTGCGACACCCCCCCCGCCGACGACGGCTCCCCCTCCCTCGTCGACACCGAGGCCTACCGCGCCCAGGAGGTGCTCGTCAGCGTGGACGACGGCGACGACGGCGTGGCCCGGATGCTGGTCGAGGAGGACTTCGGCCTCCAGGAACTCGATCGCCTCGACGACATCGGCGTGAGCCGCATGCGGATCCCCGAGGACGCCTCGGTCAAGGACGTCGCCGCCGCCCTCGAGGGCGACTACCGGGTGCGCTACGCCGAGCCGAACTACATCGCCCGCATCGCCGCCACGCCCTCCACCAGCGACACCTACGTCGGCTACCAGTGGAGCCTCGACCAGATGAACGTCGCCGAGGCCTGGGCCTACGGCCGGGGCGAGGGCGTGGTGGTGGCCGTGGTCGACAGCGGCGTGAGGGCCGGCGGCCCCGACGGCATCGCCAACCTGCTGCCCGGCTACGACTTCTACAACAACGACTCCGATCCCACCGACGACAACGGTCACGGCACCTTCGTCGCCGGCGAGATCGCCCAGGCCACCGACAACGGCGTCGGCCTCGCCGGCACCGCTCCCGGCGTGTCCATCCTGCCGGTCAAGGTGATGAGCCGCCAGGGCTACGGCGACATCAACGCCATCGCCAGCGGCATCACCTACGCCGCCGATCAGGGCGCCGACGTCATCAACATGAGCCTCGGCAGCGCCTACTCCAGCCAGACCATGTACGACGCCTGCCAGTACGCCGCCAACAAGGGCGTGGTGCTCGTCGCCGCCTCGGGCAACGAGTTCGCGAGCTCCCTGAGCTACCCGGCGGGCTACGACATGGTGATCTCCGTCGGCGCCACCCGCTACGACGGCAGCCGTGCCGGCTACTCCAACACCGGCACCGGCCTCGACCTCGTCGCCCCCGGCGGCGACCTGAGCCGCGACCAGAACGGCGACGGCTACGCCGACGGCGTGCTCGGCGAGACCTTCGAGAACAACCGCTGGACCTACACCTTCTGGGAGGGCACCAGCATGGCCTCGCCGCACGTCGCCGCGGTGGCCGCGCTCGTGCGCGCCCAGGGGAACTACACCCCCGACGAGGTCCGCGACATCCTGACCCGGACCGCCACCGACACCGGCAGCGCCGGCTACGACACCGAGACCGGCTACGGCATCGTCAACGCCGCCGCCGCCGTCGCCCTCGCCGCCGGCTCCAGCGGCGGGTCCGGCGGCACCGACACCGGCGGCTCGACGGGCACCGACACCGGCGGCTCGACGGGCACCGACACCGGCGGCTCGACGGGCACCGACACCGGCGGCTCGACGGGCACCGACACCGGCGCGAGCACCCCCACCGACACCACCGCCCCGGTCATCAGCAACGTCGACGGCTACACCCAGGGCCGCAACTTCACGATCACCTGGGTGACCGACGAGCCGGCCGACAGCTACATCGACTTCCGCGACTACGGCGAGTACGGCGACGACGCCCTGACCACCAGCCACACGCTCCAGTTCAGCGGCCAGCGGGGCACGCGGTACTACTTCGACATCAAGTCCACCGACGCCGCCGGCAACACCGCCGTCGACGGCACCTGGTACATCGACCTGTAGTCGAGGTGATCGGGCGGGGAAATCCCCCCCCCGCCTGGCGCCGTCCGGGATAGGACGAGCCTCCCCCGGACGGCGCGATGCTGAACCTCGGCCTCTTCGAGATCCTGTTCATCCTGGTCCTCGCCATCGTGGTGGTGGGACCGGAGCGCCTGCCCGAGGTGATGCGCTACCTCGGCCGGCAGTACGCGCGCATCATGCGGACCACCCAGGAGCTCAAGCAGGCCTTCCTCCTCGAGGCGGACCGCCTGGAGGCCAAGAAGCGCCTCGACGAGATC
>WGAH01000331.1 GCA_015489145.1 Deltaproteobacteria bacterium | reverse complement strand
GGCGAGCACTGCCCCCGCCGGGCCGGCCACCCGGGCGATCTCGGCCGGGGTCCACCACGGGTCCGCCGAAACCGGCGGGCTCCACCGGCTCGCCCCCGCCGGCCGCACCCGGAAGGGCGTGCCCGGCGCCACCGGCCGGCTCGTCCAGCCCGGCGCCGCGCACCGCGCCACCGTCCGCCAGCCGCCCCGGCCCCGCGCCTGCACCGCCGCGCAGCCCGCCGCCGGCGGCTCTCCCGGCGTCTCCACCGCGTCCCACCACAGGCGCACCCGCCGGCGGCCGTCCCCCGCCAGCGCCTCCCAGGTCGCCGGCGGCTCGGCCGCGGCCCGCAGGTGCGCCGGGCGTCCCCAGGGGTCCGCCGCCCGGCCGGGCGCGGCCGCCAGGGCGACGGCGAGGAGCGCCCCGGTCACAGGCGCTCCAGCGCTCCCTTGTAGCGGTCGATCTGCCGCGCCAGGAAGCCCGGCTCGCCCACGAGCTCCAGCGCCCCCGGCTCGGGGCAGACGAACCAGCAGTAGAGGCAGCCGACGCAGGCCTCCGGGTCGAGGTTCACGCCGATCTCGTCCACCGGCAGCCCCGTCGGGCAGAAGTCGGCGCAGCGGGTGCAGTCGCCGCAGTCGGTCCGCAGCCGGCGCACCCCGGTCACCGCGTCGTCCTCGGTGGAATACACGTCCTGGATCACGCCGAAGCGGTGGGCGAGGGCCGCCACCTCGGGCCGGTCGGTCACCGGCCGGATCAGCTTCTTGAAGGCCAGGGTGCGCGGCGAGGAGGCCAGGCGGTTGAGGAAGGAGCGCGGCGGCGGCGGCTCGACCCGCACCCGCGCCTCGACCCGCGCCTCCACGGCGGCCACCAGCGCCTCGTCGACGCGCCCCGCCGCCAGCGCCCGGGCCAGGGCCGGCACCCCGCGCGGGTCGAGCCCCACCATGCGGCTCGCGACGAGGTCGTGGACGAAGGGGTCGTCGGCGGCCATCAGCCAGCCGAGGCGCACCGGCTCGCCGTCGCCGGGGCCGTTGCCCTCCATGCCGACCAGCGCGTCGGTCAGCACGAGGTCGGGCACCACCACCTCGCCGAGGGCGGCGATGTTGCCGCCGAGGTCGTAGTGCATGTGGCGCTTGTCCTGGCCCACGCAGATGCCGACCTGGTTCTTGAGGGCCGACGAGAAGCCCGCCTCGGCGTGGGTCTTGATCTTGGGCACGCTGATGTAGAAGTCGGCGTCGAGGATCGTGCGGGCCACCCGCGGGCGGGCCCCGGCGTGCAGCGGGATCGCCACCCCCTCGTCGAGGTTGAGGTTGACGGTGCGCGCGCCGTGCCGCGCCGCGAGGCGGTCGACCCGCAGCCGGCGGAAGGTGTCGATGCCCCGGCGGTCGATGCCCACGTTGGAGCCGTCGGCGACGGTGAGGTCGCGGTAGCCGCGCTCGCGCAGGGCGCCGAGCAGCGCCTCCAGCACGCGCAGGTCGGTGGCGTTTCCCGTGAGGCCGACGAGGTCGTTGTTGAGGTTGGGCTTGATCACGATGCCCGCGTCGCGGTCCTCGGGCAGGCGCTCCGCGAAGGCGTCGAGGAGCGCCCGCACCCCGCGCCGGACCTCCGCGACGGTCCAGGCGTCCTCCACCACCACGCGGCCGCCGTCGAACCGGTATTCCTGCACGCGCACCTCCGGCGATCCCCCTATCCGCCCGGCGCGCCGCGTCAGGCGCGCCGGCACTACCGGGCGATGGCGCGCAGGGTGCGGTCGTACTCCTCCCAGACCCGGTCCCAGTCGAGGTTGCGCTCGACGTAGGCGCGGCCCTCCGCGCCGAGGGCCTCGCGCCGCTCCGGGTCCTCGACCAGCTCGTGGATCGCCCGGCGCAGCGCGTCGACGTCGCCCCGGGGCACCGCCACGCCGATGCCGCCGGTGGCCTCGCGAATCGCCGGCTGGTCGAACCAGATCACCGGCCGGCCGCAGGCCATCGCCTCGACGGCGGTGAAGCCGAAGCCCTCGGTCATCAGCGTCGGGTAGAGCACGATGTCGGCGCGCTGGTACCAGGGGGCGATGTCCTCGACGTCGAGGGCGAAGGACACCGGCTGGTCGTGGGCCTGCACCCGGAGCTGGTCGAGGTAGACCGGGTCGGCGACGGCGCCGACGATGTCGAGGTGGACGCGGCGCTTGACGTCGCGGCGGAGGCGGGCCACCGCGTCGATGGCGAGGTGCTGCCCCTTGCCCGGCAGGATGCGCGAGGGGTAGGCCAGCCGCACGCGCTCCGGGTCGCGGGGCACCGTCGGGTCGGGCCGGAAGACGCGGGTGTCCACGCCGTTGTGCACCACCCGGATGCGGTCGGGGTCCACGCCGATCCCGGTGAGCGCCCGGGCCGAGGCGGCGCTCACGGTGATCACCGCGTCGAGGCGCCGGGCGCGGAGGGCGTAGAAGCGCTTGCGGGCGGCGGCGCCGAGCCCGCCGTGGCTCTGCCCGAAGTTCAGGTCGTGGAC
The DNA here is from genome assembly GCA_015489145.1 of Deltaproteobacteria bacterium. Taxonomy (GTDB): domain Bacteria; phylum Myxococcota_A; class UBA796; order UBA796; family UBA2385; genus S143-5. The sequence goes on along the minus strand of WGAH01000331.1, from coordinate 831 downwards.
GATGCAGGCCGTGGGCACCCCGGTGGGGGGCACCTCGATGCTGTTGGACAGGATGACGTCGGGCCGCCAGCGCCGGGCCTCGGCGAAGACCGCGCGGGCCATGCGCGCCCAGGTGTGCGCCCGGCTGAGCCCGCCCACCGGCACCGCCACCGCCTCGGGGGGCACCAGCGAGCGGTCCCGCTGCCAGCCCACCACCAGCCGCACCTCGTGGGCGCGGCGGGCACGGGCGTAGAGGTTCTCGAAGACCGTCTCGGTGCCCGAGCGGACGTCCGGGGGAAACCTGCGCGCGGCCATGAGCAGCTTCATGGCGCGCCCCCTAACCCCCGGGCGAGGCCTACAGCACGCCCCGGTCGATCCAGTCGAGGATGCGCCGCACGTCCGACCAGCGGTGGCGGCTCCGCAGGGCGCCGAGGGTGGTCAGCGCCACGGTGCGCCCGCCGGCGGTCTGGACCACGGCGGAAAAGCAGCTCCGGGCCGTGTCGGTGTAGCCGGTCTTGGCGGCGAGGAACTCGTAGCGCCGCTGCCCGGCCATGCGGTTGGTCGTGAACAGGCGCCGGATGCGCCCGCGCCGGTCGGGCACCTCCCAGTAGGGGGCGCTGGCGACGGGCGCGAGCACCGGGTGGTGGGCGACGGCGAGCACCGCCCGCGTCATGTCCCGGGCGCTCGACAGGTTGTCGTCCTCCACCCCGGCCGGGCCGACGAAGGCCGACTCGTCCATGTGCAGGTCGGCGGCGACGCGGTTCATGCGGGCGACGAAGGGGCCGTCGGCCACGCCGGCCAGGGCCTCGAAGGCGTAGGCGGCGGCGTTGTCGCTGCGGACCAGGGCCGCGC
>WGAH01000330.1 GCA_015489145.1 Deltaproteobacteria bacterium | reverse complement strand
GGCCACCCCCTGCGCCTGCGCCTGCTCGTGCTCGGGGCCGACCCGCCGCTCGACCTGCTGATCCGCGCCCTGGACCGCATGGCCGCCGACGGCCTCGGCTCGGCGCGGGTGCCCCACCGCCTCGAGCGCGCCGAGCTCGAAGCCGGTCCCGACGGCGAGGCGCCCGCCGCCACCCTGGCCGACCTCGCCCGCCTGCCCGGCGACCCCGCCCGCGCCGAGCCGAGGCCGTCGGCGGCCATGCGGTCCAGGGCGCGGATCAGCAGGTCGAGCGGCGGGTCGGCCCCGAGCACGAGCAGGCGCAGGCGCAGGGGGTGGCCCTCGTCGATGCGCGCGCCGGGGGCGTTGTCGACCTCGGGCACCACCGGGCGCGGCGCGCCGGTCGCGGTCGGCGCGAACCAGGTGGTCCAGGGGCAGGCGTCGGCGTGGCGGCAGACGCTGCAGGGCAGGCCGCGCTCGTCGGTGGCCCCGGCGCGGCACACCTCGCCGAGCACCGCGCGCCCGAGCGCCCCCCGGACGAGCACCCCGGGCCGGGGCGGAAGCCGCCACGCCCGGCGCCGCCGGGGCACGAGGGTGACCGCGAGCCGGCAGGCGGCGACGCGGCGCATCCAGGCTGGAGGAGAAGGGGCCATCGCTACCTTCCGGTTGGGGGGGAGCCGCATCGCCACCGGCGGCAGGCGAGGACGGCGACGAAGCCCGCCACCGCCAGCCCCCAGCCGACGAGGAGCACCCGCGTGGCGCCGGACACGTCGGCCAGGACGATGCCGGCCAGGCCCGCCACCAGGAGCAGCCCGGCGGCGGCCCGGGCGACCCGCCGCCAGCCGGCGGCGTCGAGGACGTCGAGGGGCAGGCGGTCGGCCCGCCAGGCGGCGACGAGCAGGCCCACGCCGACGCTCGCGCCCACCGCCAGCAGCGTCGCGGGCCAGAAGGGCCACCGGGGCATGCCCCGCTCGAAGTTCATGCCCGCGAGCCCCGAGAACACGCTCAGGGCCGCCACCCCCGCCGCCACCGGGGCGACGGTGTCCTCGAGGAAGCGGCGGTGCTCGTCGGCGCGGCGCCGGTGCTCGGCCTCGGCGCGCTCCATGCGCTCCATCGCCGCGTCGTGGAACAGCTCGATCACTTCGAGCAGCTCGCGCACCTCGCCGCGCAGCTCCTCGCGCCGGCGGGGCACCCGGTGGACCGCGCGCAGGGCGTCGAAGAAGGCGGCGTACTCGCTCATGCCCCCCGGGTCCTCCAGCGTGGTCGTCAGCGAGTAGCCGACCATGCGGGCGACGAGGGCGCGGAGGTCGGCGCGAAGGCGCTCGGTCTGCTCGGTCTGCCGCCGGTCGCCGGCCTCCACCCCCGAGAGGGCGCCCTCGGCCCGGCGCATCAGCTCGGCGGCGTCGACGCTCAGCCCGCTGAGGGTGGCGCGCTCGGCGAGGACGTAGACCGCCAGGAGCAGGTAGATGCCCGTCCACCGCGCCGGCCCCTTGTCGGCGCGCGTCTCCCAGTCCGAGGAGGGGTCGGGCCAGCCGAGGGCGACGGAGCCCTCCCGCGACACGGCGACCAGCCGGTTGCCGCGCACCCGCAGCAGCCGGTCGGCGCCCGGGTCCGGCGGCGGCACGTAGTCCGGGCCGTAGGCGCGCCGCAGGTGGAAGGCGATGCGCTCGAGGGCCGCGCCTTCCGGCGGCTCGTCGAGCACCGCCGCCGTGTGGTGGAGGACGTGGTTCACCTCGGGCACGACCACGCCGGGCTTCCTGCTCCTCGCCCCGAGCAGCCAGTTCGCGAGGTGCTGGAAGGAGAGGCCCTTGTCGTCCCCGTGGGAGCCCCCCGCCGGCGGCGGCTGGTCGGCAGGCTGGCCCTCGACGCCGGCGAGGCGCCAGGCCCCGAAGCCGTAGGGCTTGTGAAGGTGCCGCATGCGGTCGAGGCTTCGGGCGAGGTCGGCCACGAGAAGCGGGCCGCCGCCGGGCCCCGCGGCGGGCCAGTCGAAGCGGAACACGAGGACGCCCACGTCTTCGGGGAACAGGGCGACCACGGCGTCGCGCAGGCGGGGATGCGCGAAGCGCGCCTCGGGGCCTTTCTTGCGGACGTGCTCGTTGAGGCGCAGGCGCTCGGACCAGTCGTTCGCCAGGTCCTCGCGCAGCGCGAGCCAGGCGGCGACCCGGCTCTCGGCCGGCCCGTCCCACCGGGCCCCGCGCCCGAGGAGCCGCTGGAGCACCGGGTCGAGCTCCTTGACCGGCTCGCCCCCGAGCACGGGCCGGGTCGGCGCGTCGACGGCCTTCCAGGTCGGGCGGCCCGCCGGCCCGCCCCGGCGCAGCGCCAGGAGCCGCTCCCGCCGCGCGCCGACCGCGACCCCGCGCTCGCTCCAGCGGAAGGGCACGAGGAGCGCGGTCTGCGCGAGCGAGACTTCGGCCTGCAGCGGATCCATCACGCCTCCTCGACCTCGACCCGGCCGAGCCCGGCCGAGGTGTTGTGCCCGGCGCCGAGCACCTCGGCGAGGCGGGCGATCCCGGCGAAGGGTCGCAGGTCGCCCTCGACCACCACCTCGCCCACGGCGCCGCCGAGCCAGCCGCCGCCGCGACGGAGGGGGCGCCCGCGCACCTCGCGGAGGTCGGCCGTCGCCAGGCGCGTGTCCGGCCCCGGTTCCGGCGGGGCTTCCGGGACGGCGAGGCCGAAGGACCGCGCCACCGCCCGCACCCGCGCGACCATGCCCCGCTGGAGGTCGCGCAGCGTGGGCGGAAAGGAGGGCCGGGGCTGCTTGGACCAGCGGTAGGGCGAGCGCAGGCGCAGGCGCAGGCGGCCGGCGGCGGGCAGCGCCGGGCCCAGCAGGCGGCGGAGGGGAAGCGGCTCCGGCACCGGGTCGAGGCGCAGGTCGCGCAGGACCGGGCCGCCTTCGGTCACCCCCCAGGCCGGGGCGACGTGGTGGGGCACGCGCAGCCCGCCGGGCTCGCCCCGCGCGGCCTCGAAGACGGCGTCGACGACGTCCTGCACCGGGCCCGCCCCCAGCACGGCCAGGCGCAGCACCCACGGGCGCTCGGGGCGCACGGTGCCGCCGGGGGGCGCGTCCACCGCCAGCACCACCGGCCGCACCGCCGGCCGGCCGACGAGCCCCGGGGCGTACCAGGCGGGCATGGGGCAGGTGTCGCGGTGGGGGCAGTCGCGGCAGCGCAGGCCGGGCTCCAGGCAGGTGGCGGCGCGAAAGGCCCGGCCGATGACCGTGCGGACCACGACCCCGGGCCAGCGGGGCAGCCGCCAGGGCCGCCGGGGCACCAGGGGGATCGCCAGGCGCGTCACCGGCAGGTCGAGCAGCGAGCCGGCCGGTG
>WGAH01000329.1 GCA_015489145.1 Deltaproteobacteria bacterium | reverse complement strand
GCTACAGCCTCGCCCTCGTGATCGACTTCGACCCGCCGCACCCGCGGTTCGGGGAACAGTTCGGCACCAAGTACTTCCGCTTCGACCCCGAGGAACCGGGCCTCGTCCACTGGGGCTTCGAGGGCGAGACCCTCCGCATCGAGCTGGTCGTCGACGACGAGGCCCCCGCCGGCGGCTGAACGGCCGGCGCCGGCGGGTCGGGGATCGGGGCTCAGCCGCCGCGAATCGCCAGCACGCCCCGCCAGGTGATCGCGAGGCCGAGCGCGAGGACGACGGCGGCGCTGCCGACGGGCAGCAGGCGGAGCAGGCGGCTGCTCGCCAGCCGCGAGCCCGCCCCGCCGAGGCGACCGCCGACGAGGACCACCGCCACCCCGATGGCGGTCACGAGCAACGCGAGGCCCACCGAAAACGCCAGCACCAGGGCGAGGCCCAGGGCGAGGTGGTGGAAGCTCAGGGCCGTCAACAGCAGCACCAGCGCCGAGGGACAGGGCGCCAGCCCGCCGGAGACGCCCATGAGCACGAGTTCCTTGAAGGATCGCCTCTCCGCGGCGGCCGAGAGACGCGCGTACTCGGCGGCGTGAAGCGCCGCGTGGGCCTCGGGGTCGAGGCCGGCGTGGTCGTGGCCGTGCGCGTGATCGTGGGCGTGCGCGTGACCGTGCGAATGCGCGTGGTCGTGGGCGTGCGCGTGACCGTGCGAATGCGCGTGGGCGTGCGCGTGACCGTGGGCGTGCGAATGCGCGTGGTCGTGCGAATGCGCGTGGTCGTGCGCGTGGCCGTGGTCGCGCGCGTGGCCGTGCGAATGCGTGTGGTCGTGGGCGTGGCCGTGCCCGCCGGCCCGCGCCGCCCCGCGCCAGCGGCTCCGCAGGAGGCCGGCCCCGACGCCGACCACCATGAGCCCGCTCGCCAGCTCCATCCACGGCAGGAGCACCTCGGGCTTCACCGTCTCCTCGAGCAGCCAGGCCAGGGCCGCCAGGGCGTAGACGCCGGCGGTGTGGGTGGCGGTGACGATGAGGCCGAGGAGCACCGCGTGCCGCACCGTGCGCCGGGTGCCGAGCAGGTAGGCCGCCACCAGGGCCTTGCCGTGCCCCGGGGACAGGGCGTGGGCCGCCCCGAGCACCACCGCCAGCACCAGCCCCCAGGCGATCACCCCGGGGCTCGCCTCGCCGGTCACCAGGTCGCGCAGGGCCTGCCCGGGATCGCGCTTCACCCCGGACAGGGCCTCCCGGGCGGCGACGTAGCCCTCGCCCGAGGCCGCGCCGCCGATGCGGCGAAAGGTGCGGGTGATCGCCGTGCCGACGGCGCCGCGGCGGTGGAAGCGCAGGCGCAGCTCCCGCGCGGCCTCGTCCATGCGCCACTTCCCGGCGCGGTCCTCCCGCACCCGGCCGTCCTTCACCTCGAACAGGTTGCAGGCGTCCACCACGATGGCGTCGTCCACCCACAGCTCGGTGCTGAACAGGGCCGTCTCGTCCGGCAGGTTGCCGTTGACCAGGTTGAGGCTCGTCGCCTCGGGGGGCACCTCGGCCTCGAGGTCCAGGCGGAAGCGGATGAAGCGGGCGTCGCCCACCCCCGAGGGCTCGCCGGGGTCGAGGCGGCGCCAGCGCACCGGCTGCTTCGCGTCGTCGAAGTAGAGGTCGAGGCCGTCCTCGAGCTCGTCGAGCCAGCGGTTCGTGAAGGCCTCCTGCTCCTTCGGCCCCGGCTCGGGCACGCCGGCGAGGAAGCGGCGCAGGTCGCGCAGCAGGTCGGGGGTGGGGACCTCGGCGAGATAGCGCACCTCGACGCGATCCCGGCCGAGGCGCACCTCGACGAGGTGCCCGTACAGCGTGCTCCCGAAGGGGTGCGCCGCCGCGGGCCGCGAAAACCCGAGCATCCAGGCCACCGCCACCGCCAGCACCCATCCCGCGCGCACCCACCGCATCGGCCGCCTCCGGTCCGCCCCTATGCGCGCCGGCCCGCCCCGGCGAGGATAGCCTTGTCCCTCCGCGCCGCGTGTGCAGGGATCCCGTCCCCGGGGGTTCCGCTCCGGCCCCGCCTACCGACCGCCCTGGAGGTCACGTGCCCCGCCGCATGGGTCCCCCCGCCAGCTTCGGCGTCGATCCCACGCCCCTGACCACCCGGGTGATCGGCGTGCTGTTCGGGGTCTACGTCGTGCAGCTCCTCGCCGAGAACTGGCTGGGCCTGCCCGTGACCGGCGCCCTCGCCTGGTCGCCCTGGCGCAGCGGCCTGTTCCGCCCCTGGCAGCCCCTCACCTTCTGGCTGCTGTCGGGCCCCGCCCCCCTCTCGGCGCTGATCTCGTGGGTGGTGCTGTTCTTCTTCCTGCCGCCCACCGAGCGCACCCTCGGCCGGCGCGGCACCCTGCGCTTCACCCTGTTCACCGTCGCCTTCACCGCCGTCGCCGGCCTGCTCCTCGACCTCGTCGGCGCCGTGGCCGGGGGCTCGCCGGTGCTCGGCATCGAGGGCCTCCTCGCGGCGATGATCGTCGTCTTCGGCCTCGCCCACCCGCGGGCCACCATCCTGCTGTTCTTCGTGATCCCGGTGCAGGCCGCCTGGATCGCCTGGGGCTCCGGGGTGCTCGCGCTGCTCAACTTCCTCGCCGGCCGCAGCCTCGGCGCCGCCGTCATCCTCGCGGGCTGGATCGCCGGCTGGCTGTGGATGGAGCTGCTGCGCCGGGGCGGGCTGAGGCGGGTGCTGTTGCGCCGCAAGCAGGCGCGCATCAAGAAGAAGCTGTCCCGCTTCGAGGTGATCGACGGCGGGCGCGGTCCCGACGGCGGCCCCTGGGTCCACTGATGCCGCGCCGGCGCGACCCGCTGGCGGTCTTCGCCCTCCCCGTCGACCGCCCCTGGCCCGGCTTCCTGCTCGTCGCCGTCCTGGCGCTCGCCGCGGCGGTGCTCCTGCCCCGGGGGCGGGCCGACTTCTCGCTCGAGGAGCTCTACCCCCAGGACAGCCCCTCGGCGCGCTTCGCCGCCGAGCACCGGGCGCGCTTCGGCACCGACGACGACGTGATCTTCGCCGCGCGCGAGGGCGACCCCTTCGCTGTCTCTTATACACAT
>WGAH01000328.1 GCA_015489145.1 Deltaproteobacteria bacterium | reverse complement strand
GCGCAGAGCTCGTCGCGGCCGGATTCCGCCACCTTCCAGCGCCGCCTGCCGCCTGCGCTGCCTCGAGCACGCGCGCGTCGCCTGCCCGCGGTGAGGGCGTTCAGCTGCGGGTCGCTCCCTCGTAGATCCGGCGGCCGTGGGCGACCACGGCGCGCCATTCCGGGCTGCCGTGGGCGATGCCCGCGTCCTGGAGGAGTCGGGAGACGCGGCGGAGGGCGGCGCGGGCGGCCGGGCGGTCGGCGCCGGCGACGCGCCGGGTCCAGAGCTCGCGAATCTCCGCCGCCACGCCGGCGGGCAGGGCGGCGAGCACGGCGTTCACGTCGGCCTCCTCGGGCTCCGGCCCCGGCGGGTCGAGGGCGTAGCGGGCGCGAAAGGCCGGCAGCCAGGCGTCGTGACGGCCGGTGGCGGCGAGGACCTCGGCGACCTGCTGGAGCGTGACCCGGTGCAGGCGCGGGCGGTGCGCCGGCGGCACGAGCGACCGGAGCCACGGCCACAGCCCCTCCGCACCGCCGCCGGGCCCCGTGCGCTGGAAGGCCGGGTTGTGGTCGTGGACCAGGAGGACGTAGTGCCCGCCGTGAAGCAGGGCGAAGGCCGCCTCGCGGAAGAACTGGTACCAGGGACCCAGGGCGCAGGCGGGGCCCTCGGCGATGGGACCGTCCAGGAAGCCGAGGGCGTCGAGCCGTTCCCAGTAGCGCCGCCCGAGGCGGTGCAGGGGACAGCGGCGCGGGTCGGCGGCCGGGTTGGCGCCGGCGCAGTCGCCGCCCGCGAGCAGCGAGCAGCCGCCGAAGCCCGGCTCCGCCAGCTTGGCCTCGACGAACAGGGGCGGCCCGCCGGGCCCCTCGATGCAGAGGTCGAAGCTCGTCGGCTGGCCCCGGTCCTCGGCGAAGGTGGCGCGGTCGGAGCACTCGAGGCGGGCGCGGGCGCCGGGACCCGGCCAGGGGGCGCCGGCGAAGGCCGGGGCCAGGGCGTCGAGGTCGTCGGCCGCCAGCAGCGGCAGCACGAGGTTGAACAGCATCGCCTGGCTGCTCAGGCCGTGGTGGGCGTGGCGGTGCAGGGGAAAGCCCTCGCCCGCGGCGGCGTGGCGCGCCTGCTCCGCCGCGACCAGCCCGGCCCAGGCCGGGTCGATGAGGTTGTCGGCCCACCGCTCGGCGTCGGCGAGAATCCACGGCGCGCGGGCCCGCACCGGCAGGCCGCGCTCGGCGAAGTACCGGGCGGCGGCGCCCTCCAGCCGGCGGCGGTAGGCCTGGAAGCGCACGGGCCGCTTCCAGCCGCTCACGCCACGTCGAAGCGGTCGAACTCCATCGTGAACTGGCCGCGCCCGCGGGTGAGGCTGCGCAGGTCGGTCGTGTAGCCGAGGAGCGCCTGCAGGCCGCACTCGCCCTCGATGTTGGTCACGCCCATCAGGCTCTCCTGGCCGGTGATCGCCGCGCCGCGGGCCTGGAGATCGCCGAGGACGGAGCCGAGGTTCTCGTCGGGCACCACGACCTCGATGCGCATGATCGGCCGGAGCACCTGCCCGCCGCCGGCGGCCATCGCCTCGCGCACCGCCTGGGAGGCGGCGATGCGGAGCGCCTGGGGCGAGCTGTCCTCGCCGAAGAGCTCGACCTCCTCGACGGTCACGGCGACGTCCTGGAGGGGGGCGCCCTCGACGATGCCGCCGGTGAGCGCGTCTTCGGCCCCGGCCTTCACCGCCTGGGCCTGGGCCTCGCTCAGGGCGGCCCCCTCGGGCGCGACGGCGGGCTCGACCACCAGCCGGGTGCCGCTCCCCCGGGGCAGGGGCTCGACGCGGGCGGCCACCCGGGCGCGCAGGCGCAGCTCCTTGTCCTCGCCCACCTTGAAGGTGCGGTCGAGCACCGTGTCGGCCCGGCCGGGCCCGGCGATGGTCTCGCGGGTCATCACGTTGGGCCTGCCGGCGCGCAGCTCGAGGTTGAACTCGCGCTTCACCCGCTCGAAGACGATTTGCAGGTGCAGCTCGCCCATGCCGCTCAGGATGCGCTGGCCGGTCTCCTCGTCCTCGTGGAAGCGGAGCGTCGGGTCCTCCTCGCAGACCTTGTGCAGCACCTCGAGCATCTTCTCCTCGTCCTGGGAGGAGACGGGCTCGACGGCCAGGCCCAGCACGGGCTCCCGGGCGTCGATGCGCTCCATGAGCACCTCGTGCTCGGGGTCGCAGAGGGTGTCGCCGGTGCCGGCGTGGCGCAGCCCGGCGAGGAGCACGATCTGGCCGGGCCAGGCGGTCTCGAGGCGCTTCTTCTTGGCGGCGTCCACGTCGAAGACCCGCGCGACCCGCTCGGTGCGGTCCTGGCCGGCGAGCTTGATCGTGTCGCCGGGCTGCAGGCGGCCCCGGTAGACCCGGGTGAAGACGTGGCGGCGGCCGTCGAAGAACTGCACCTTGAAGCCGAGCGCCACCAGCGGGCCTTCCGGGTCGAGCTCGACGAGGACCTCCTCGCCGTCGGGGGTGCGGGCGAGGGAGGGCGGGCGCTCCAGCGGGGAGGGGAGCAGGGCGAGCACGCCGTCGAGGAGCGGCTGCACGCCCCAGTTGCGGAGCGCGCTGCCGCCGAAGACCGGGTGGGCCCGGCCGGCGAGGGTGGCCTTGCGGAGCGCCGCCAGGACGCGCTCGGGGGGCACCGCCTCGCCCTCGAGCACCGCCTCCTCGAGCTCCGGGTCCTCTTCCGCCACGGCGAGGAGCAGGCTCTCGCGGTGGGTGTCGAAGGTGTCGCGCCCGGCGTCGGGAATCGGGACCTCGACGACGTTTTCGCCCTTGTCCCCCTCGAAGCGGTAGGCCTTCTCGCGCACGAGGTCGAGGACCGTGCCGTCGGCCAGCGGCACGCACACCGGCACCGGGTGGGCGCCGAGGCGCTTTTCCATCGTCTCCATCACCCGCTCGTAGCTGGCGCCGGGGCGGTCCATCTTGTTGGCGAAGACGAGGCGGGGGATGTCGAAGCGGTCGGCCTGCCGCCAGACCGTCTCGGTCTGGGGCTCGACGCCGCGCACGCTGTCCATGACGATGACCGCGCCGTCGAGCACGCGCATCGCCCGCTCCACCTCGATGGTGAAGTCGACGTGGCCCGGGGTGTCGACCACCTGCACGAGGTGGTCCTTCCAGGGGCAGCGCGTCACCGCGGTGGTGATGGTGATGCCGTGGGCCTGCTCCTCCTCCATCCAGTCCATGTGGGCGTCGCCGTCGTGGACCTCGCCCACCTTGTGCGAGGCGCCGGTGTAGTAGAGGATGCGCTCGGTGAGCGTGGTCTTGCCGGCGTCGATGTGGGCGGCGATGCCGATGTCGCGGACGCGGTCGAGCTGCGGTGGGGGGGAGGTCTTCTTCGCCACGGTCTCGTCCCTCTTTCCGGTGGGCGGGGCTCCTAACGCGGCGCCCGGCCCGGCCCACAGGGGTGGGGCTTGCGCCGGCCCGTGACGCATGGCAGGGTCGGTGGCTCTGGCGGGCAGGGGCGGCGCGGCCGTCCGAACCCGCCACCCCGGCGATCCCCTTCCCGACGAACCGCAGGAGCCAGCGATGAAAGCGAGCGTCACCCTTCGCGATGGCATGGCCTTCGACGCCCACCTCAACGGGCACACCTTCATCATCGACGCCGAGGAGCGCGTCGGCGGCCGCGACCTCGGCCCGCGCCCCAAGGGCCTCACCCTGGTCTCGCTGGCCGGCTGCACGGCGATGGACGTGATCAGCATCCTCCGCAAGATGCGCGTGGAGGTCACCCACTTCGAGGTGAGCGCCCGGGCCGTGCTCGCGCCGGAGCACCCGAAGAAGTTCGAGGAAATCGTCGTGCGCTACGAGGTCGAGGGGCCGAACCCCGACCCGGCCAAGGTGCGGCGGGCCGTCGAGCTGTCCGAGGAGCGCTACTGCGGCGTGAGCGCCACCCTCAAGCCGGCGGTCAAGCTGTCGAGCGAGATCGTGATCAACGGCGAGCTGCTGCCGCCGGCCGAGGGCTGAGCCGCCGGGCGCTCAGCGCTCGAGGTCGAGGGTGCCGACGAGGGCCCCGACGCCGCCGGGCACGCGGAAGCGGCACTCCCCGGCGATGTCGAGGCCGTCCATGCCCCCGCGCACCTCGAAGCCGTAGCCCCCGTCGAGCGCGGCTTCGAGGTGGATCGCCTCGCTGGCCCGGTCGCCGCTCAGGGGCCCGGAGAACACCCGGCCGTCGTACATGGTGACCGTGGCCGAGCCCGACAGGCGGGCGCCGTGGCCGTCGGTGATGTCCAGCTCGACCGGGGCGGTGAGGGTCTGGGTGGCGTCGGCGAAGACGCAGGCCCCCGCCCAGGTGCCGCCGAGGTCGGGCAGGCCCGGGGCGGCGCCGCCGCAGGCCGCGAGCACCGCCGGCAGGGCGCGCCTCACCGGGCCTCCAGGGCGCAGGTCCCCGTCCACGGGTCGGAGCGGCCCTCGACGCCGGTGTCGCCGAGCAGCTCGACCTGGTAGCCCGCCTCGCCCTCCATGCGGCCGGCCCCGGCGTCCACCGTGCCGGAAAAGTCGAGGACGGCCCGGCTGGTGCCGGCCTCGGTGGATCCCTCGAGGCGGAAGTCCACCGCCTCGCCCTCGCGGGTGCCGCTGAGGGCGTAGGCGTAGTCGTGCCCCGAGATGTCGGCGGAACCGCTCAGGTCGCCGCCCCGGTCGCGGAGGAAGAGGCGCAGTTCGAGGGTGCGGACGGTGTCGGCGTCGAGGAGATCGCAGGCGCCGTCCCAGGTGCCGCTCAGCGCGCCGCCGCAGCCGGCGAGGAGGCCGAGGAGGGCGGCGCGCGGGGGTGGGACGAAAGGGCGCATCAGGCGGCTCCTGCTCCGGGTTAGCACCCCGTCCCCCTCGGAGCCAGCCATGCCCCCCTGCCACGCCCTTCGCGGTCCCGCCGGCGCCCCCCTCGTCGTCTTCGTCAACGGCCTCGGCGGCGTGCAGGCCGGCTGGGCCGGGCAGGTCCGGGCCCTGTCCGACCGCTGGCGGGTGCTCACCTTCGACCACCGGGGGCTGGGCTGCTCCGCCGGCGATCCGGGGCGGCCGACCATGGCCGACTACGCCGCCGACGTGGTGGCCCTCCTCGACGCGGTCGGCGCCGGCTCGGCGGCGGTGGTCGGCGCGAGCTTCGGCGGCCGGGTGGCCCTCGCCCTGGCCCTGGACCACCCCGAGCGCGTCGCCGCCCTGGTCCTGGTCAGCACCGCCGCCCGGGGGCGCCTGCCGCCGGAGCTGGCCTCCCGGGTCGACGACCGCGCCCTGGCGGCGATGCGCCGCATGCACGAGCTCGACGAGCGAGACTGGCTCGACGCCGTGCTGCCCGCCCTGTTCGGCCCGGCCTTTCGCGAGCGCCACCCGGAGCGCCTCCGCATGTTCGCCCGCTGGCGGGCCCGCCACCCGGCGAACCGCGCCGGCATCGAGGCCCAGTGGCGGGCCCACGAGGGTTTCGACGTGACGGATCGGCTGGGCGAGGTGCGCGCGCCCACCCTCGTGATGCACGGCGCGGCCGACCGCCTCGTGCCCGTGGAGGCCGGCCGCGAGCTCGCCGCCCGCATTCCCGGGGCCCGCCTCGTCGTCTTCGAGGACGCCGGCCACGCCCTCAACGTGGAGGAGGCCCCCCGCTTCGACGCCGAGCTGCGGCGCTTCCTCGCCGACCACCTCGCCGGGGCCGCGGCGCACGGGCCTCCCGAGGGCTGATCGACGCCGCGGGCTGGCCGCACCGGCTCGGCGCTCGCGTCGGCGTCTTCGTCGCTCGTCCAACCTCGTCCCATTTCGGGACACACCGCCCCTTGAACCCCGGCCCGGCCCGGTCGTAGACTGCTTTTGAAGCCGGTTTGCCGCGGCCCGCGACGCGCCGGCGGGCGACGGGAGGCAGGTATGAAGCTTGCAGGACGGACGGACGGACGGACG
>WGAH01000327.1 GCA_015489145.1 Deltaproteobacteria bacterium | reverse complement strand
GGGACGCGGCTGGCCGAGCTGCTCGCCGCCGAGCGCGGCGCCGACATGCACCGGGTGCGCGAGCTGGTGCGCTGGCGGCGCTCCGGCGGCGGCCTCGCCGGGGACCTCGCCGGGCGCCTGCGCGGTCGGGGGAGCCTCCGACACCTCGACGCGGCCCTGCGGGAGGCCTTTCCCGACCCGGCGGTGGTCAGCCTCCTCGCCAGCGTCGAGCCCACCGAGGGGGTGCCCCGGGTGCTGGTGGTGGCCCTGCCCGTGCCCTTCGCCGTGTACCGCCACTGGTCGAGCCGCGGCGAGGACCTCCCGGCGGTGCTGGCCTGGCGCACCGTGGGGACGCTGGCGGCGGCCTGCCGCGATCTCGGGGTGCCGGACGCGCTGTTTCGCCCCGTCTCGGTGGGTGGGCGGCTGGCGGTGCAGGTCTGGTTCGACGGGGAGGTCCTGCCGGCCGACCTGCGCGAGACCTGGGAGCGGCGCTTCGAGGCGCTGCGCGGCCGGGCGCTGGAGCTGGCCGCGGTGAACCTCGACCTCGGCGCGGTCTGGCTCGACCCGGCGCTCCTCCGGGACGGCCTCGGGGAGGAGTAGGTGCGGATCACGGTCATCGAGGCGGCGCGCAGGCTGGGCATCCACCCCTTCGAGGTGGCGCGCCTGCTGGGCGGCGAGGACGCCCTGCCGGCCGACCTGCTGCTGGGCGAGGCGGCGGTGCGGCGCCTGGCCGAGCTGGCGGGGGTGGAGCACTGGTGGCCGGCGGGGAGCCCGGCGGTGGACGTCGAGCCCCGGGCCGAGGGCCTGCTGCGCCTGCTGGCGGCGGCGATCCTGGCGCACCTCGAGCCCGGCGGGCCGGGGACCCGGGCCGACAACCTCTACCGCGGCCTCGACCGCGAGGACGCGCGGGTGGTCCGGGCGGCCCTGAACCGGCTGATTCGCCGCGGCTGGCTCGAGAGCCGCTGGAGCCGCCGGGGCATCGTGGTCGCGCTGAGCGAGGCGGGCGCCGCCGGACTGGCGAAGCTGGCTCGGGGAGAGATCCCGGCGGCGGACTTCCTTTCGCCGTCCTTCCGCGCGGACGCGCCGGGGTCGGACGGGAACGGCGCCTCGGGGTAGAGTGGGCGAGGAGGCTCGGATGAAGGGTGGCTCGGGACGAGATGGCGGCTCGCGCGGCAGGGGGCGGGACCCCTTCGAGGGCGACGAGGGCCCGTTCCTCGTCGACGAGGACGTCTCGGTGGTGCCGGGCGACCTGCCGCCGCCGCCGCCGCGGCTGCGCTTTCGCCGCGAGGACCGGGGAGGAGAGCCCCGCGAGGGCGGCGGGAGCGGGATCTTCGACGAGGGCTACGGCGGCTCCGAGGGCGGGGCCGCGTGGTTCGAGGATCCGAGCCGGCTCGGGCGCCGGCGGGGCAGCGCCCGGGAGCGGGTGCTTCGCGCCGTGGAGGAGCCGCCGCCGGACGGCACCCGGGTCGTGGTGGGCCGGGGCGGGGCGCCGGTCGTCTCCGACGACATGAGCGCCGCCTTCGAACCGGACTCGGGACTCGTCGATGAACTCGGCCCCGTCGACGCCACCGAGGTTCCTCCGTCGCGCCTCGACCCCCCCGAGCCCGGTCCCTGGTTCGAGGAGGCGCCCGCCGACGGGGATGCCGGCGAGCCCGCCGAGGGGCCGGCCTTCGCCGGCGAGCCGCCCGGACTCGGCCCGGCGGACGGCGACCTCGACGCGGCCTTTCCCGAGGGCTTCGACTTCAACACCCTGGCCGACGAGGCCGAGGCCGCCGCCGAGGTGGGCGGCGAGGCCGGGGGGCGCGAGGCCGGGGCCGTGCCGGTGCTCGCGCCGCGGGCTCCCGGCGGTCGCCTGGGCGGCCCGACCTGGATCGCCCTCGGGGCGCTGGTCGTCGCGCTGGGAGCCTTCGCGGTGATGGCCTGGTCGCAGGGCGGGGTGGGCGGTCCGGCGCCGGAGCCCGCGCCGCCGGCGGCCGAGGTGAGCGGCACCGCGCCGGAGGCCGCCGTCGCGCCGGCGCCGGCCGAGCCGGTGGCCGTCGAGGCGCCGGCCGAGGCGGAGCCGGCCGGGGAGGCGGGGCACGAGGCGGCGGTGTCGCCGGGAACCACCGTCCCCGACCCGGTCCGCAGCCGCCGGGAGGCCGCGGCGACCGGGGCCCTGCTGGTGGACACCGATCCCGGGGTGAAGATCTACGTCGACGGCGAGCTGGTCGGCGAGGCCCCGCGCGGGGCGATCCGGCTGCCCCAGGGCATGCACGACCTCCGGCTGGTGCCGCCGAGGGGCAGGGCGGTCGAGCGGCGCGTGCGGGTGGACGCCGGCCGCGC
>WGAH01000326.1 GCA_015489145.1 Deltaproteobacteria bacterium | reverse complement strand
GGGACCTGTCGCAGATGGTGACCCCAACGGGATTCGAACCCGTGTTGCCGGGATGAAAACCCGGTGTCCTGACCTGGCTAGACGATGGGGTCGTCGCGGTGGGCTGGTGGGCCGCACAGGGCTCGAACCTGTGACCCACGGCTTAAAAGGCCGGTGCTCTACCAACTGAGCTAGCGGCCCGCCGCTGGCGCTTCTAATCGAGGGGGGGTGCGGCGTCAACCAGCGGAGAGGAGGGGGGCGAAGGCCTCGTCGCG
Organism: Deltaproteobacteria bacterium; assembly: GCA_015489145.1. Taxonomy (GTDB): domain Bacteria; phylum Myxococcota_A; class UBA796; order UBA796; family UBA2385; genus S143-5. The sequence continues at coordinate 1,810 of WGAH01000326.1, read as the reverse complement.
GGGGATGGTCTGCTCGCGGCCCGGGCCGACGCTGAGCGCCGCCACGGGCACGCCGAGCCAGTCTTCGAGGCGCTCGACGTAGGCGCGGCAGGCGTCGGGCAGGTCGGCGTAGCGGCGCACCTCGCTGATGTCGCGCCGCCAGCCGGGCAATTCGCGGAACACGGGCCGGGGGAGACCGTCGGGACCGGGCTCGTGGGCGGTGCACACCGGGATGGCGTCGAGGTGGCCGAGCACGTCGAGCTTGGTCAGCACCACGGCGTCGGCGCCGTTGAGGCGCACGGCGCGGCGGGTCAGCGGCACGTCGAACCAGCCGCAGCGCCGGGGGCGGCCGGTGGTGGCGCCGTACTCGTGCCCCCAGGCGCGCAGGCGCTCGGCGGCCTCGCCGTGGAGCTCGGTGGGGAAGGGGCCCGCCCCCACCCGCGTGGTGTAGGCCTTGGCGACGCCGACGACGAGGTGCAGGTCGCGGGGCCCCACCCCGGTGCCGGGGGCCGCGGCGCCGGCGACGGTGTTCGAGGAGGTGACGTAGGGCCAGGTGCCGTGGTCGAGGTCGAGGAAGGTGCCCTGGGCGCCCTCGAACAGGATGCGCTCGCCCCGGTCCAGCGCCCGGTGCAGCACCGCCGCCGTGTCGCGGACGTGGGGGCGCAGGCGATCCGCGAGGGGCTCGGCCCAGGCGAGCAGCTCGTCCAGGGAGGCCTCGGCCCCGCCGCAGGCCTCGCGCCGGGCCAGGGCGCGGGCCAGCCCCTCGCGCAGCCGCCCGGGGTCGACGAGCTCGCCGACGCGCAGGCCCCTGCGGGCGGCCTTGTCCTCGTAGGTCGGGCCGATGCCGCGCCGGGTGGTGCCGATGGCGGCGGCCCCCCGCGCCTCCTCGCGCGCGGCGTCCAGGGCGCGGTGGACGGGCAGGATGACGTGGGCGCGGTCGGAGACGAGGAGCCGGTCGGGTCCCGTGGGCACGCCGGCGGCCGCCAGCGCGTCCATCTCCTCGACGAGCACCGCCGGGTTGACCACCACCCCGTTGCCGATCACCGCCCGCACCTCCGGGTGCAGCACCCCGCTCGGCACGAGGTGCAGCACGGTCCTCCGCCCCTGGACCACCAGGGTGTGGCCGGCGTTGTCGCCGCCCTGGAAGCGGGCGACCCAGGCGGCCCGCCGGGCCAGCAGGTCGACGACCTTGCCCTTGCCCTCGTCGCCCCACTGGAGTCCGACGACGACGATGTTTCCGTCCAGCTTGCCGGTGAAGGGCACGCAACCCCCTGGGGGCCGGCGGGCTCAGCGGGCCTTCTTGAGCCCCTCCCGCGCGGCCTGGTTGTCCTTGTCGATTTCGAGCACGGCCTGGTATTCCCGCCGGGCGTTGAGCTTCATGCCGAGGGCCAGGTAGGCGTCGCCGAGCGCCTGCCGGTACTCGACGCGCTTCGGGTCGAGCAGGGCGGCCCGGCGCAGGTGGGGGATGGCGCTGCGGAGGTCGTCGTCGTACTTCCACACGAGCATTCCCAGGCGGTAGTAGGGGAGGCCGTCGTCGGGCTCGTAGTCGATGGCCCGGCGGTACTGCTCCATCGCGGCGCGCACGTTGCGGTAGGTCTCGGCGTTCTCGGCGGCGAGGATCGCCTGCTGCACCTGGATGCGCCGGGCTTCCTTGCGGACCTCGGCGTGGAGGCGGGCGTATTCCTCGTTGTCGGGGTCGAAGCCCACCGCCAGGGCCAGGGCCGCCGAGAACGCCGAGACCTACCGCAACGTGCGCGCCGCGATGGAGCAGTACCGCCGGGCCATCGACTACGAGCCCGACGACGGCCTCCCCTACTACCGCCTGGGAATG
>WGAH01000325.1 GCA_015489145.1 Deltaproteobacteria bacterium | reverse complement strand
CCCTCTACAACATCGCCCGGGCCTACACCGACCTCGGCGAGTACCAGCAGGCCATCGACTACTACCGCCTCTACCAGGACGCCGCCCCGGAACACGCCGAGGACGTGGAGCCGGTCATCGCGGTGCTCGAGGCGAAGCTCCGCCGCCAGCGCCAGGCGGCGGCGGTCGGGGGCGCGGCGGCGCCGGTCGGGGACGCGGCGGCGCCGGCGGAGGGCGCGGCGGCGCCCGCCGACACGGGCCGCCTCCAGGCCATCGCCCGGCAGCTCGCCGAGCTTAGCGCCGAGCTGGAGCGGGCCGCGACGGCGCCTCCCGCCGGGACGGGCGGGCCCGCCGCCGGGGCTCCCGCCGAGGCCGGCGCCGCCGGGGCCTCGGGCGAGGCTCCCGCCGAGGAGCCCGCCGCCGACGCGGCCCTCGCCGCCGGCGCCCTCAAGGAGGACGCCTACCGCCGCGTCGTCGTCACCGCCTCCCGCTACGGCCAGGACCCCCTCGACGCCCCCTCCAGCGTCACCGTGCTCACCGCCGACGACATTCGCGCGTCGGGCGCGACGAACATCCCCGACCTGCTGCGCCAGGTGGTCGGCGTCGACGTGATGCAGCTGTCGGCCGCCCAGCCCGACGTCTCGATTCGCGGCTTCAACCGCGAGCTGTCCAACAAGGTCCTCGTCCTGGTGGACGGCCGCAGCGTCTACCTCGACCTGCTCGGCACCGTGCTGTGGGGCACGCTGCCCGTCTCCCTCGACGAGATCGAGCGCATCGAGATCATCCGGGGTCCCGGCTCGGCGATCTACGGGGCCAACGCCGTCACCGGCGTGATCAACATCATCACCCGCCCGCCGGGGGAGGGGCCGAGCAGCGTGCACCTCGAGGGGGGGCTGCCGGGCTACGAGCAGGGCACGGCGCTCGTGACCGGGCGGGCCGGCGCCACGAGCTACCGGCTGAGCGTCGGCAACCACCGCACGGGCCGCTGGTCCACCGACCGGCCGGTCACCGAGGACGGCCCCCTCGTCTCGATGGTGGAGGACCAGGACCACTCCCTCGACGTGGTGCGGGCGAACGGCCGCCTCGACCGCCGCTTCGCCGACCGGGTCTACGCCAGCCTGTCCGGCGGCTACGTCGAGGGGGTCACCGAGTTCTACGTCTTCGGCGCGCTCGGCGACTACGCCCTCGACGGCCGCTCGGGCTACGCCCGCGGCGACCTCAGCGCCGGCGACTTCCACCTGCGCGGCTTCGTCAACACCCTGTCGGGCACCGCCGGACCGTGGACGGAGTACGCCGGCGCCCGCACCATGGTCGCCGAGGTCCGGAGCGGCACCTACGACCTCGAGGGCGAGACCCTCCAGTCCTTTTCGACCGGCCCGGTCGACCACCAGCTCAACCTCGGCCTCGGCTGGCGGCTCAAGACGATCCGCTGGGGCTACCTCCGCGACGACATCGACCTCGACGAGCACATCTTCAGCGGCTTCCTCCAGGACGAGGCCCGCATGGGCGCCCTGGCGCTGGTGGGCTCCCTTCGCTTCGACCGCACCGAGCTGGTGCCCCTGTCGCGCACCATCTCGCCGCGCGCCGCCGCGATCCTGCACGTCGCCCCGCGCACGGCCCTGCGCCTCCTCGGCGGTACCTCCTTCCGGGCGCCCACCCAGATGGAGAGCTACCTCGACCTCGACCAGGCCACCTCGGTGGACGGGGTGGTGATCCGCACCCGCGGCGACACCGACCTGCTGCCCGAGCGCATCTTCACGGTGGAGACCGGGCTGCACGACGAGTCGGGCTCCTGGCACCGCGCCGACGTGGCCCTCTACTACAACCGCGTCGACCAGCTCATCTTCGTCTCGGACGTCGACCCGACGGCGGCCTCGGCCGGCTTCGACCCGGACATCGACGGGGTGAGCGCCGGCACCGTGCGCTTCGAGAACCTCGACCCCTACTACGACGCCATCGGCGCCGAGCTCGAGGGCCGGATCTTCCCCGCCGACGGCCTCGACCTCTACCTCAACCTCGACCTCCAGCAGGTCTGGGAGACGACCCCGGCGAGCCAGTCCGGCCCCGAGACCACGAGGCGCGACGGCCAGACCTCGGCGGTGAAGGCCAACGCCGGGGCGATCTGGCGGAGCCCCTGGCGCGCCGACCTCTCGGCCCACGTCTCGGCGCTCTCGCCCCAGACCTGGACCCTGCGCGAGTACGACGAGAGCGGCGAGCTGGTGAGCAGCGAGGCGCGGGTGGGGGCCCGGGCCATCGCCACCGCCCGCCTCGCCGCCCGCCCCTTCGCCGACGACTCGCTGGAACTCGCCGTGACCGCCTGGAACATCGGCGCCCTCCTCGGCGAGCCCGTGCGCGAGCACCCCAAGGGCCAGCTCGTCGGGGGCCGGCTGTACGGCTCGCTGCGCTACGCCTTCTGAACGGGGAACCGCACCATGTCGCCTCGCATCCTCCTCGTCCTCCCGGCGGTCGCCTGCTCCTGGGAGGTCCCCCTCGACACCGGCGGCGCGCCCGTCGCCAACGTCATCGAGGGCACGGTGGTGCTCTCGGGCCTCGACGAGCCGGCCGAGACCTGGCTGGCGCTCTACGCCAGCGACGACCCGCCGCCCCCCGACGGCACCGGCCGGCCGGCGGGCCTCACCGCCGTGGCCGCCGAGGAGCTCGCCGGCGAGCCCGGGGGCCTGTACGCCGGCAGCTTCGCCTTCACCGGGGTGCCCGACGGCGACTGGCTCGTCACCGCGCTGGTCGACACCGACCACGACTTCCACCCCCTCGTCGACTACCGCGCCGGCGCCACCTGCGGCGACGTGCTCGGCGCGGCGGTGGCCGACCTCGAGACCCAGGACCTCGCCACGGTGAGCGTCTCCGGCGGGGAGCGGCGCCGCGGAGTGGCGGTGGTGGCCGGCAGCGCCGTGCCCTTCGAGCGCCCGGCCTTTCGCTTCAGCTCCAACCAGGTCTCCCAGACCGACCCGGGCACCTACGCCTTCGGCCTGGTCTCCGTCGGCGTCTACACCGAAGACTACACGCTGACCGGCCCGGCCGACCTCTCGGACCCGAAGGCCTACGACCCCTGCGACACGCAGTTCGTCACGATGGCCACGGACGCCGACGGCGACGGCCTCCCGGACCCGCACCCCACCTACGGCGACGCCGTGACCGGGGCCTACGACATCTGGCCGCGCATCTACCTCGAGTACGTCGGCCCCATCGACAGCGAGGGCGGCGTGGTGCTCGAGGAGGGCGAGTCCTACGTCAGCGAGGCCATCGTCGACCCGACGGCCTGGCTGCCGGCGTCCATGGGCGGCAGCGGCAGCATCCCGGTGAACACCGTCCAGCCCCAGACCAGCCTCACGGCGATCTTCGTGCCGGTGGCGCGGCACGTCCTGCCCGACGGCAGCAGCGAGACGCTGAGCGTCGCCGCCGGCGACAACCTCCCCCGGGGCAAGTGGGCGGTGACGGTGGTGAGCCCGACCGGCCAGACCTGGACCCTGCCCAACGGCCTGGCCGAGGCGACGAGCACCGACGACAGCTTCAGCGCGATCACGCAGGGCGCCTTCCTCGTCCTCGAGTAGCCGGCGGGCGACCTCGAACCTTCCCGGCGAAAACCCCTTCAGCGATTCGCGCCCCGTGCCGCTATGCGGGAAGGGAGCGGGACGACCCCGCCCGCGATCGGTTCGAGGAGGTTCGCATGCGCCCGGCGCTTCTGTTCGTCGTACTCGGTTCCACCCTCGTCGCGTGCAAGAACAAGGGCACCGACGACGGCACCACCGGCACCACCGACACGGTGGGCGGCCAGGACACCGGTCCCGCCGGCACCGACGCCGACGGCGACGGCTACGCCTCCGTCGAGTCGGGGGGCGAGGACTGCGACGACGCGAACGCCGCGGTGAACCCCGGGGCCGCCGAGATCTGCGGCGACGCGGTGGACAACGACTGCGACGGCGAGGTGGACGAGGACGGCCAGGCGACCTGGTACGCCGACGCGGACGGCGACGGCTGGGGCGACGACGCGACGGCCACGGTGGGCTGCGAGGCGCCGGCCGAGGGCTGGGTGGGCCAGGGCGGCGACTGCGACGACGCCGACGACGCCGCCTACCCGGGCGCCCCCGAGCTGTGCGACGAGGTGGACAACGAC
>WGAH01000324.1 GCA_015489145.1 Deltaproteobacteria bacterium | reverse complement strand
GTACTGATCCGCGTCGGCCGGGGCGCCTCGCGTGGCGGCCGGCTCCCCGAGGGCTTCGGCGTCACCGGCCTCGCGGACGAGGCCCCGGCCGGGGACCGGGGAGGATCGGATCAAGTCGTCGGCTCGGGGCTCGCAGGACCCGTCGGGTCCCGGCGCCGCTGCTACCCTCGGCGCGAACGGAGGTGCGCGTGCGGCGTGGGTCGCTCCTGGTGCTCCTGGTGGCGGCGGTGGTGCTCGTGGCGGCGGCGCCGCCGCCGGTGCTCGGGCGTCGGGGCGTGGTGGCGACCGACCACCCGGCGTGCAGCGCGGCGGCGGCCTCGGTGCTCGCCGCCGGGGGCAACGCGGTGGACGGGGCGGTGGCGGCGGCCCTGGCCTGCGGCGTCGTGCAGCCGGCGGGGAGCGGGCTCGGCGGGGGCGGCTTCGCGGTGGTGGTCGAGCCCGGCGAGCCCGGACGGACGCCCGTCTCCCACGTCCTCGACTTCCGCGAGGTGGCTCCCGCCGCGGCTTTTCGCGAGATGTACGTCCAGGCCCCGCCCGGCGCGAGCCGGAAGGGCGGCCTGTCGGTGGCGGTGCCCGGCGAGCCCCGGGGCCTCGCCGAGCTGCACGCCCGCTGGGGCCGCCTGCCGCTGGGGCGGGTGGCGCGGCCGGCGATTCGCCTGGCCCGCCGGGGCTTCGCCGTCGGCCACCACCTCGCCGGCGCCCTGGCCGACGCGCCGTCCGCGCTGGTCCCGGCCCTGTTTCCCGGCGCGGCCCTCCCGATCCGCGAGGGCGACCGGGTGCGGCGACCCCGCCTGGCCCGGACGCTCGCCGCCTTTGCCCGCGGCGGCGGCGAGGTCCTGGCGCGGGGGCCCCTCGCCGAGGACCTCGTCGACGCCGTGCGCGCGGCCGGGGGCCTGCTCACCCTCGACGACCTCGCCGCCTACCGCCCGAAGGACCGCGCCCCGCTCGTCGGCCGCTACCGGGGCTGGACGGTGATCACGATGCCGCCACCCTCCTCGGGCGGGGTGGTGCTGCTGCAGGTCCTGCGGGTGCTCGAGGGCTGGGACCTCGCCGCCCTCGGCTGGAACTCCGCGGCGCTGTTCCACCTCGAAGCCGAGGCGATGCAGCACGCCTTCGCCGACCGGGCGCGGTGGATGGGCGACCCGGACCGGGTGGCGGTGCCGGTGGATGCCCTGCTGTCGGACGCCCGCGTGGCGGCGGTGCGGGCGGCGATCGACCCGGATCGCACCTTCGGCCCGGAGCACTACGGCATGCCCGTCGACGCCGGCACCGACGCCGGCACCCAGCACATCAGCGTGCTCGACGCCGAGGGCATGGCGGTGGCGCTGACGACGACGATCAACACCGCCTTCGGCAGCGGGGTGGTGGCCCCGCGCAGCGGCATCGTGCTCAACGACGAGATGGACGACTTCGTCGCCCGGCCCGGCGAGCCCAACGCCTACGGCCTGCTCGGCAGCGAGGCCAACGCCGTCGCCCCCGGCGCCCGCCCCCTGTCGAGCATGACCCCGACGGTGCTGCTGAGCCCGGACGGCCGCCAGCGCATCGCCCTCGGGGCCAGCGGCGGCCCGACGATCATCTCGGCCACCCTCCAGGCCATCGTCGGCATCGTCGACTTCGACCTCGACATCGCCGAGGCCGTCGCCGCCCCCCGCATCCACCACCAGTGGATGCCCCACCTCCTGTACGCCGACGTCGGCGTGAGCCCCGACACCGTGCGCCTCCTGGAGGAGCGAGGCCACGCGGTGCGCGTGCGGCCGGCCTTCTCGGCGGTGCAGGTCGCCCGCGTGCGCGGTCTCGGCGGCCCCGACCCGGAGTTCCGCGGCGCGAGCGACCCCCGCAAGGGCGGCCGGGCCGCGGGGGTGCCTTGACGCCGTGGAGCCGCGGTCGGGCGGGCACCGCGATGAGCACGGGGCACCGCCACGCGCTTCTCGCGCGGTTTCCCACGGGCGCGGAATCCACCTGGTAGCGGAGGACCGACCTTCATGACCGGAATCGCCATCGCGCTGTTGGCCTGTGGCGCACCCGCGTCGAATCGGGGTGCGCCCACGACTTCGGAACTTGTCGCCGTGATGGGCGTTCCGCCGCTTCCCCCCGGTGTCTTCCTCCAGGTCTTCCTCCGGGACACCGGCATGACCTGGCGGGTCGCCGAGGATGGGCGCTGGCTCGTGACGCGGCCCGGCGAGCCGGAAAGGCAGGAAAGGCCGCTGTCTCGCCTCCACCCGGGGGCGGATCGCCTGGGGACCGCCGCCCTTCGGCGGCTGCGGGGGGCGCTCGAGGCCGCCGATTTCCCGCGCCTGCCGGCGACCCTGCCCCCCGCCCTCGCCGAGGGCACGGTGCTGTCGGGCGGGGACGGCCTCCACCTCCACCCGGTGGCCTTCACCGCCCGGCTCGCCGGGGTCGAACACACGGTGGAGATCCCCGCCGACCCCGCGGTACCCGAGTCGCTCGGCGTGCTGGCGGGGGTGGGCCGCGTCCTCGACGAGGAGGCCCTCGGCGGCTGGCTGGGGGAGTAGCGCGCCGGGCGCTCAGGGGCTCGCGGATGCCGGCGCGGAGGGCGTCGCCGCGGGCCGGGGCAACGCGAGGAGGGCCGCGGCCAGCGCCAGGAGGGCGGCGGCGATCCAGAGGCCGAGGCGCGCGCCGCCGCGGGGGGGCTCGGTCGGCGCCTCGAGCTGCCGGAGCTGCCAGGCGCACCAGGCGCAGTCCCGGGCGTGGCGGGCGAGGGGCTCGCCCTGGAGGGGGTGCAGGGTGCCCAGGGCCAGCGCCGCGAGCTGCTCCATGGGCGGGCAGTCGGGACCCGGGCCCTGCTCGGGACCGGGGCGCAGGAACTGGCGGCGGTAGTGGGCGAGGCGGTCGGGCGGTTCGGGCACGCTCCCTCCGGGGGATCGGGTTCCCGTAGCCCGGCAGGGCCCGGCAGGCGCGTCGTCGCGGTGGGGGAC
>WGAH01000323.1 GCA_015489145.1 Deltaproteobacteria bacterium | reverse complement strand
TGTCCGAGGGGAGGGAGCGGGTCGGGAGAGAGCCGTCGGCCGGGCTCGGGGACCGGGCCCGACACGGCGGGAGCCGTGGGTCGGTTCGCGGGGGCGCCTCCCGTCTCCTTCCGGGGTGGCGCGAGGACCGGGCGGTCCGGGGTCGGGGGGGGGAGGGTCATTCGAGCACCAGCTCGACGGTCTGCCCGGGGCGCAGGCGGCCGCCGGGAGGAGGGGACTGGTCGACGACGACGCCCCAGCCGCGCAGGGTGACGCCGAGGCCGGCGCCCTGGAGGGCGGCGAGGCTGTCGCGAAGGGTGAGGCCGCGCAGGTCGGGCAGGCGCAGGCTGCCCTCGGCGGTCCAGGTGAGGTCCGGGGTGGCGATGGCGACGGGCGGGCCGGTGACCTCCTCGGGAAGCGCGGGCTCCGCCTCCTCGGCCTCGGCGAGCAGCGCCGGGTCGGGAGCCACGCCCAGCAGCGGCAGGGCGGCGCCCGCGATGCGGGCGAAGGCCGGGGCGGCGACGATGCCGCCGTACTTCGAGCCCTTCGTCGGCGTGTCGGCGCTCACCACGATGGCGAGGCGGGGGTCGTCGGCCGGGGCGAGGCCGATGAAGGAGGCGACGCGGTCGGTGGGGGAGTAGCCCTGTCCCTCGACGTACTTGTCGGCGGTGCCGGTCTTTCCCGCCACCCGGTAGCCCGGCACGCGGGCGCGGGTGCCGGTGCCGCCGGGCTCGGTGACCGACTCCATCATGGACACGACGGCGCGGGCGGTGTCCTCCCCGACGACCCGCTCGGCGGCCTCCGGCTCCGTCCGCTCGATGGGATCGCCGTCCTCGTCGAGGATCTCGCGCACGAGCAGCGGCTTCATGCGGACGCCGCCGTTGCCGAGGGCGGCGACGGCGTAGGCGAGCTGCAGGGCCGTGACGCTCACGCCGTGGCCGTAGGCGGTGGTCGCCAGCTCGATGGGCTTGATGCGGGCCGGGTCGCGGACGAAGCCCGACCGCTCGCCGGGCAGGCCGATGCCGGTGCGCCGCCCGAAGCCCAGGGCGCGCAGGTAGGCGATGACCTTGTCCGGGCCGAGGCGCAGGGCGGTCTTGGCGGCGCCGATGTTGCTCGAGTACTTGATGACGTCGCGGAAGGGCACGACGCCGTGGGGGTGGTCGTCCTTGATGCGGCGGCGGCCCACCAGCCACACGCCGCCCTCGCAGTCGATGGGGCTGTCGGGGGTGACGAGTCCCTCCTCGACGGCGGCGGCGGCGATGAAGGGCTTGAAGACGCTGCCGGGCTCGAAGATGTCGGTGACCGCGCGGTTTCGGAGGAGGTCCGGCTTGCGCTGCGCGGTGTCGTTGGGGTTGGCGGTGGGGCGGTTCGCCAGGGCGAGGAGCTCGCCGGTGCGGACGTCGACCACCACCGCGACGGCGGCGTGGGGCTCGCTGCGCTCGACGAGGTCGTCGAGGGCCTCCTCGGCGATGTCCTGGATGCGCGCGTCGAGGCTGAGGACCACCGAGTCCCCGCCGCGCACGTCGGGGGTCTCGGGCGACACGCGCCGGCCGAGGCGATCCCGCCACTGGAGGTAGCGGTAGACGCCGCCGCGCAGGCGGTGGTCGAGGGCCTCCTCGACGCCGCCGCTGCCCTTGCCGTTCCAGGTCACCAACCCGAGGAGGCCGACCGCCTCGTGGCGGGCCGGGTAGTAGCGGGCCGCCGAGCGGGACGACCAGTAGACGAGGCGGTCGGAGGCGCCCTGCCAGCCGTCCACCGCCTCGGCCAGCGCCGCCCGCAGGGGCCCCCAGCGGGCCGGGGTGAGCTGCCGGGCGACCACCACGTCGCGGCGCGTCGTGTCGGCGAGGCGCCGGGCGAAGGCGCGCGGGTTGGTGCCGAGGTGCTCGGCGAGGATGCGGCTCACCTCGGCGCGGCGGGCCTCGTCGAGGGTGGAGGGGTCGACGTGGGCGTCCACGAGGTCGACGGAGGTGGCGAGGATGCGGTGGTTGCGGTCGAGGATGTCGCCGCGGCGGCCGCGCACCTCGCGCACCTGCTCGAACTGCACGCGGGCCTTGTGCTCCAGGCGGTCGTCGGGGACGAGCATGACGTGGGCGGACCGGGCGACGACGGCGAGGCCGAGGAGGCCGAAGAACGCGCCGAGCCCGCGCAGCCGCCGGGTCGACCGGGGGCGCAGCTCGTGGTCGGGGATCGGCGGGGCGTCGGCGCGCGGCGCGAGCCAGGCGCGCAGCTCCTCCAGCCGTCCCCCGAGCCCCGAGGCCTTCATCGATGCCGCAGCTCCGTCTCGCGGGCGGCGAGGGGGCCGGTGGCCTCGCGGCCGGTGGCGGGGCCGAGGTCGACGGTGTGGCCGTGCGCCGGGCGGACCCAGCCGCGGTCGGCAGCGAGGGTGCGGACGCGGGCCGGGTCGGTGAGCACGGCGGCTTCCAGCTCCAGGCGCTCGTGCTCGGCGGTCGCCGCGTCGAGGCGCCGCTGGGCGGCGTCGATGGCGGCGGTGGTGGCGCGGATGTCCTCGCGCACCCGGACGACGACGAGGACGAGGAACACGCCGACGAGGACGGGGACGAGGACGCGGAGGAAGGGGCGCACCTCGACGCCGCCCGCCTCCACCGACCGGATGGGGGTCGGGGAGACGGGC
>WGAH01000322.1 GCA_015489145.1 Deltaproteobacteria bacterium | reverse complement strand
GCGCCAGGCGATCGTCGGGCGGGGGGTTGCCGACAAGCCCCCTCCAGATGATCACCCGGAAAAACAAGCCCCCTCAAGATGCTAGGGGGGGCACCACCGGACGCCGCCAAAACGTCGGTTCTACCGTCGGGCAGTCCCCGGCGAGGGGCCGGAGAGGGCCGGAAAGGGGCGCAGGGCTAGCATCCGGACGGGGCTTGTTTCGCGGGGCTAGCAAGCCCGGGGGGCTTGTGAAGAACCCCGCCCGGAATGGTCGGTCTGCCACGCTGACCGCCCCATCGCCGGGGCTGGCGCTCCAGGGCCGCTCTCCGGCTTCTCCCCGTTCCACGGATGACGGCCGCCGGCCGGCGCTCCTCATCCTCTCCGCCGCCGTGCCGGCCGGAGGCCGGCGCTCGTTCCGGCGGGCGGCTCAGCCGAGCTCGACCTGGCCCCGGGCGACGGTCTCGTCGGCTTCGAGGCGCAGCTCGCGCAGGCGCAGGCGGGCCCGCAGGGCGCGGACGTTGTCGTTGGAGGTGCCCCGGGCCCAGGACAGGTCGCGGGGGTTGACCCGCAGCACCGCGTGGCGGCCGGGGCCGAGGGGGATCAGCGCCTCGGCCATTCGGCGGCGGAAGCGGCGGGCCTCGACGAGCTGCCGGAGGTTCGGGTGGACGGGGCCGGCGGTGGCGCGGCGGGGCACGTCCTGGCCGGGCTGGATGCCGAGGCGGATGACGGGAATGCCGCCGGCGTCGAGCACGTCGAGCATCGCCATCGCCGTGGTGACGGCCTGCTCGACGGTCATGGGGGTCCAGCGCCCCTCGGCGGCGAGGCGGGCGAGGTCGGAGCCCTCCCAGGCCAGCGCCGGCGTGATGCGGGCGAAGTCCACGCAGCCGAGGTCGACCAGCTCCCGGGCGTCGGCGACCGCGGCGGCGTGGGAGCCGCCCGGGAGGCCCGGCGCCAGGGTGACGCCGACCCGGAAGCCCAGGCGGGCGAGGCCCCGCAGGAGGGGGCGCGGGTCGTCGCCGCCCCGCCGCAGGTCGCGCCGCACGTCGCGGTCGAAGGTGAGGACCTCGGCCTCGACGGTGCGGACGCCGGCGGCGCGCAGGCGCCGGGCGGCCCCGGGGTCGAGGTCGGCGGGGTTGCAGGCCACCCGCACCGGGTGGGGCGCCGCCGCGGCGAGGAGTTCCGGCCCCGGCAGGCCGCCGCGAAAGAAGGCCACCTCCACCGACCGGCCCGGGTGGCGCGCGCGGTAGTGGGCGACGAGGGCCTCGACCAGCTCCGGGGTGGGCGGCGGGTCGCGCGGGGGTGAGAGGCGGCACCGCGTCGGGCTGCCGCCGAGGTCCACGGGCACGAGGACGCGCCGCTTCACGACAGGCCCAGGGCCTCCAGGGCCGCCCGGGCCGCCGCGTAGGAGGCCGCCTTCTTGTTCCGGCCGGCGCCGACCGCCTCGACGCCGTCGGGCAGCACCACCCGCACCCGCCACTGGCTGGCCTCGTCGGGGCCGGGCTCGTCGAGGGCCTCGTAGCGGGGCGGCTCGCCGTGGCGGGCCTGGCACCAGGACTGGAGGACCTCCTTGGCGTTGCGCTCCCCGGCGGCCACCTCGATGAGCTCGGCGAAGTCCTCCTCGACCCGGCGCCGGGCCGGGCCGAGGCCGCCGGCGAGGTAGAGGGCGGCGAGGTCCGCCTCGTACAGCCCGGCCAGGAGGCGGTCGTTGTCGCGCAGGCCCTCGAGCTCCGCCCCCCGGCCCAGGCGCACCCGGGCGCCGAGGTCGCGGCGACGGGCGAGGGCGGCGAGGCGGTCGGTGTTGACCAGGCGCTGGCGCAGGGCGGTCATCTCGCCCTCGCTGGCCCCCGGGCGGCGCCGGTAGAGCATCTCGGTGACGAGGAGCTGGAGCACGGCGTCGCCGAGGAACTCCAGGCGCTCGTTGTCCTCGCCGCCGTGCTCGGAGGCGTAGGAGGCGTGGGTGCGGGCCAGCTCGCGCAGGGCCTCGCGCTCGGCGCGGCGCCGGCGGCGCTCCCGGCGCGCGCGAAGCGGCTCGGGGGGGCTCGCCTCGGGAGGGCTCGCATCCGGCACGAAGACCCGCCGCCGCCGCACCGGGCGGTCCCCGGCCCGCTCCCGGCGCGTGGGGGCCGCCTCGGCGGGGGACTCGCCGGCCGCGCCCGGCTCG
>WGAH01000321.1 GCA_015489145.1 Deltaproteobacteria bacterium | reverse complement strand
GGCGCGCAGTCCTCGCAGTCGGTCCACTCGACCCGCGCGTAGGGCTCCGCCGCGCCGTGCTAACAGGAGGCGATCCCATCCCGGCGCCCCGCGATGACCTCCCCCTCCGCCCAAGAGCTGCTCGCCGCCGCCCGCATCGGCTTTTCCGGCCTGTCGGTGCACCCCTCGGTGCAGGAAGCCGCCCTCGACCACCTCGCCCGCTGGCTCCACGACCCCCACCTCATCCCCTACCGCGGCGCCATCGTCGCTCTCGTCGAGGCCGGGCGCTGGTCCGAGCTGCTCGACAGCTTCCGCCAGCGCATCCCCTTCGGCACCGGCGGCTGTCGGGGTCCCGTGGGCGTCGGCCCCAACCGCTTCAACACCTGGACCCTCGGCACCACCGTGCAGGGCCACGCCCACTACCTGCGGCGCATTCACGGCGACGCGCCGATCTCGGTCGTCCTCGCCTGCGACGTGCGGCGCTTCGGCGACCGCCAGGGACGCCTGGCGCCGGGCGGGGCCAACCCGGTGCTCGGCATGTCGAGCCGGGACTTCGCCGAGATCGCCGCCGAGGTCTACGCCGCCCACGACATCCAGGTGTGGCTGCCCGCCGACGGCGGCCTGCTGAGCACCCCGGAGCTGTCCCACGCGATCCGGGTCCTTCACGCCGCCGGCGGGGCCAACATCAGCGCCTCCCACAACCCGCCCGACGACAACGGCGTCAAGATCTACAACGCCGGCGGCGGGCAGGTGATCCCGCCCGTCGACGAGCGCATCGCCGAGGCGGTGGCGGCCTCGGACCACGTCGACCGCATGCCCCTCGACCGGGCCCGCGCCGCGGGGCTCGTGCGCGACATCGGCCCCGAGGTCCACGAGGCCTACCTCGCGACCAACCTCGCCGTGAGCCGCAGCCCCACCGCCCGCTCCGCCCGGGTGGTGTTCACCCCCCTGCACGGCACCGGCACCCGCACGGTCGCGGCGCTCCTCGAGCGCGCCGGCTTCGAGGTCGAGGTCGAGCCCTCCCAGGCCGAACCCGACGGCGACTTCCCCGGCGTGCCCTTCGGCGCGCCCAACCCCGAGCTCCCCGGCGTCCTCGACGCCGCCATCGCCACCGCCGAGCGCCGGGGCGCCGACCTGGTGCTCGCCTGCGACCCCGACGCCGACCGCCTCGGCCTCGCCGCCCGCGAGCACCTCCCCGCCCCGGACCGCACCGACCCGGTGCGCTGGCGCACCTTCTCCGGCAACGAGATCGGCGCCCTCGTCGCCTCCTACCTGCTGTCGCGCCGCTCCCGCACCACCCCGCCCCTCGTGTTCAAGACCGAGGTGACCAGCTCGCTGGTCAGCCGGGTCGCGCAGGCCCACGGCGCCCGGGTGGTCGGGCACCTCCTCGTCGGCTTCAAGTACATCGGCGCCGCCCTCGACGAGATCGAGGCCGCCGGCCGCACCCACGGCATCCCGGCCCGCCTCGACGACTTCGTGCTCGGCGCCGAGGAGAGCCACGGGCTGCTCGTCACCCCCGCGCTGCGCGACAAGGACGCCGCCGGCGCCGCCCTCGTCCTCGCCGAGCTCGCCAGCGTCGAGAAGGACGCCGGGCGCACCCTCGTCGACACCCTCCGCGACCTGTGGGCCCGCGTCGGCTACGTCGGCAACCTCCTCGTCAGCGCGGTGATGCAGGGGGCCGAGGGGCGCGAGCGCATCGCCGCCATCCAGCGCCTCCTGCGCGAGTCGCCCCCGGAACGCATCGGCGAGCGCGCGGTCACCGCCTTCCACGACCGCCAGGACGAGCGCGGCCCCTTCGGGCCGATCCGCTCCGAGACCGACCGGGCCAGCCGCGACGTGCTCGTCTTCGAGCTGGGCGAGGACGCCCGCGTCGTCGTGCGCCCCTCGGGCACCGAGCCCAAGACCAAGGTCTACGTCGAGGTCGCCGGCCGCCCGGGGGCGAGCCCCTCCACCGAGCGCCCCCGGGTCAACGCCGAGGTGCGCGCCCTGGCCGACGCCTTCCTCGGCCACATGCTCGGCCTCGTCGGCCTGCACCCCCCGGCCTGGGCGCTGCGGGCCAGCGACCTCGTCGCCGTCGAGCACAAGGTCGACCTCGCCGAGCAGGTCGTCCCGGAGCTGGTGCGCCGCCTCGAAGCCCCGGATCGCGACGTCGCCGCCACCCGCGCCTGGCTGGCCCGGCGGGTGGCCCCCTACGGCCGCGACCCCCTCGCCCTCATCGCCCCGGCGGTGCGCGCCTACGTCGACGCCGAGCGCCCCGCCTGCGGCCACGCCCTGCTCAGCCTCCTGCCGTAGCCCCCGGCGCCGCCCGAATCGCCGAAAGCGCCCCGGGCCGGCTCGCGCCTGTTATAGTTGACGTGTCAATCAGCGCCCTCGAACCTGGGAGAGGTCATGCGCAGCATGTTGAAGTCCCGCATCCGGCGCTTCGTCGGCGGCGAGCCGAGCCGCCCCCGCCGCGCCCTCGGCCCCCACCGGGCCAGCGTCGTCGCCGTGGCGGCCCAGAAGGGCGGCGTCGGCAAGACCACCACCGCGGTCAACCTCGCGAGCGCCCTCGCCCGCTTTCACGGTCGCAAGGTGCTCCTCATCGACCTCGACCCCCAGGGGCACGTCCACACCGCGCTCGGCGCCCAGGTC